>NZ_JBEZEH010000053.1:0-32908 GCF_040648775.1 Micromonospora sp. NPDC049089 | reverse complement strand
TCGCGTAGTGGGCGGCGGCCCCCCCGTACCCCCGGTGTTCTTGGGGTTTGCGACACGACCCCCGGGTTGGGGTGACGCAAACCTCTTGATCAACCGGGGCTGAGGTGGGTGGGGTGGGCGTGCGCGGTGGGCTAGGGGGCGGTGGTTTTCTTGCAGGGGACGCCGATGCCGACGTTGACGCGGTCGGTCTGGCCGTTCGACGTCACGATGAGCGGTACGCAGGCGGCCTGCGCGACCCAGGTGCCGCCGACGAAGGCCATCCACTGAGCCTGCCCACCCTCCGGCGCGCAGGCGTGCACGGTGACGGCCGCAGCGGGCGTGCCGGTGCCGCCCCAGCCGAGCCGTGCCTTGTCCTGCCAGCCCGGTGCCACCCGCAGGTCGACGACCGTGCCGGCGCGGACGACGAGCCCCCACTTGGCGAACAGTCGTGCCGCCGGATCGGCCTCCCCGGAAGTCTCGGCCGACATCACGGGGGCGTCGGGCACCGCCACGTCTTCGCCCACCAACCGGTAGCCCGCCGGCGGTGCTGGCAGCGTGTCGACCGATGTCGTGCAGGGTGGCCCACCACCACTGGCGTCCGTCGACGGCGCCGCACCGGTGGCCGGCGGGGTGGCGTGCCGGCGCGAGTCACCTGCCGATGTGCAGGCGGACAGGACCACCACCAGGCTCAGGAAGCCCCACCAGGCGACCGGCCTGTTCCGGCTGCCCGCCCCGGGATCCGGAAGGGCTGGGACGCGCGG
This sequence comes from Micromonospora sp. NPDC049089, assembly GCF_040648775.1. NCBI lineage: Bacteria > Bacillati > Actinomycetota > Actinomycetes > Micromonosporales > Micromonosporaceae > Micromonospora > Micromonospora sp. NPDC049089. Next base: position 32,168 of record NZ_JBEZEH010000053.1, on the reverse strand, counting down.
GGGCCGGGTCGCACCGGCATGGGCACTCATCAGACATTCATAGCTGGTCGCCGGACCCGGCGCGGTCCTGGCCGGCAGGGGTCGCCGCCCATCTGACCACCGCATCCGGGGCGCGAACTCGAAGTAGCGGGCCAACTCAGCGCTGACGGCTGGCGTCGCGATGGTTACGGTCGTGAATGCCGAGGTTTCCCGACCGTTCGAGGAGTGATCGCATGCCCGCCTCTCCGTCCCGGCTCTTCGCCGAGATAGCGACGGCCGAACCACCCGCCGAGACCAGAGTGGTCATGCGACGGGCGGTGGTGCTCGGTGGCAGCATGGCCGGGTTGCTGGCGGCCCGGGTGCTGAGCGACCACGCCGAGGAAGTGCTGATCATCGAACGGGATCCGTCCGATGTCGACGCCGGTCCACGGCCGGGCGTGCCCCAGGGCAGCCAGGTCCACGCGCTGCTGCCCGCCGGTCAGGTCCAGTTGGAGCGCTGGTTTCCCGGCATCGCCGACGAGGCGCTCGCGCTCGGCGCCCCGCCACCACCGAACGACCCGGGCACGGCGAAGGTCTTCGTGAACGGCATGTTGGGTCTGCCGCCCGCGGCGACCGGCACCGGGCCGGCGCTGATCACCACGCGTCCGTTCCTGGAGGCGTTGGTCCGCCGACGCACCCTCGCCATCGACAACATCCGCATGGTGTACGGCCGGGCGGAGGGTCTGCTCTTCGACGAGCGGCGGGTCAATGGCGCCCGGTACGTGCCCGAGGGCGGCACCGAGCCCGTCGTCGAAGCGGCGGACCTGGTGGTCGACGCGATGGGGCGGTCCAGCCGGTTGAGCGACTGGCTGGCCGAGCACGGGTGGCCGCGCCCGCCGCTGCACCGCATGCCGATCAAGCTGAACTACGCCACGGCGCTCTTCAAGCGCGACGAGGAGGTCAGCGACGCCTGGGTGGCGGTCTTCCACACCATGGCGGGCAAGGGGCGTACCGCCCGGATCGGTGGGATCAACTCGGTCGAGGGGGACCGCTGGATCATGCTGGTGGCCGGCTACGACGGGGACCGGCCCAGCCGTGACGTCGCCGACTTCACCGCCCGTTGCCGGGAGCACTACCCGCAGATGTTCGGCGACATCGCCGAAAACGGGGAGATGCTCGGCGGGGTGGTCACGTACCACCAGGCGGACAGCCGACGCCGAGACTTCCACAAGCTCGACCGTCTGCCCGCCGGGTTGGTGGCCGCCGGCGACGCGGTCGCCTCCTTCAACCCGGTGTACGGCCAGGGCATGACCTCCGCGACGCTGCACGCCTCCTGCCTGTCGAAGTACCTGCGCTCCGGCCCCAGGCCGCACGACGAGCCCGCGCGGGCGTACTTCGACCAGGTCCGCGTGGTGGTCGACGCCGCCTGGCAGATCTCCACCACCGCCGACATCGAGCTGCCGCACGTCGACGGGCCGTACCCGCCCGGCTACAAGGTCACCAAGTGGTTCGGGGACCTGCTCTTCCGGGCGTCGCTGACCGACCCGGTGCTCAACGCCCGGCTGGGCCGGGTCACCACCATGCTCGACCACCCGGCCGCCCTGAGCCGCCCCGGCACCCTGTTCCGGGCCCTCCGGCTCGGCCTGCTCGGCGGCTCCCGACGGTGATTCGTCGCCAAACCCGCCGTCGGTCGCGAGGCGCGGTGAAGAATGGTGGGCCGGGGAGAGGTGCCGCGACGAACCGGGGGAGCGGTAGTGCTCGCAACCAGCCTCCTTGGCCGGCTTCGCCGCCGTGACCCGGGTGACGCCGTCCTGCGGCGGGCGGTCCGGCTGACGCTCGTCGCGTCCGTCGTCTTCTACGGCTGCCGGTACGGCGCGGGCAGCTCGACGCTCGCCACGTACGGGTTGTTCGGCACGATCGCCGCCGGGTCGTTCGCGCAGCTCCCTGGTCCGGCGCCGCAACGGGCGCGGATCCTCGTGCTGTCGCTGCCGGTGGTGTGGGCGCTGATCGCGGCGGGCTCGCTGTTGGCGTGGAGCACCTGGGCGGCCGCCGGTGGCATGCTGGTCGTCGGGTTCGTGGTGGCGTTCGCCGGGGTCGGCAACCCGCGCCTGGTGGGGTTGGCCAGCGCGTTTCAGCTCTTCTACATCCTGGCGTCGTTCCCGCCGTACCAACCGGACACCCTGCCGGAGCGACTCGGTGGGGTGACCCTCGCCGTCGTGCTGCTCGCCGTGGCCGAGGTGTTCCTCTGGCCCGACCCGGTGCCGGTCTCCTACCGGCAGCGCCTGGCCGAGGCGGCCGACGGCATCGCCGCCTTCCTCGACGCCACCGCCGAGCGGCTGACCGACCCGCACGCCGCCGTGGGCGACCGGAACGCGCGACGCGAGCGGGCGCACGACGTGGTGGCGGCGATCGCGCTGAACCGCAGCCCTCCGGCGTGGGCGCCCACCGCGGCGGGCGCTCAGGATCGGGCGTTGCGCATCTGCGGGGCAGCGTTACGGGAGGTGCTCGCCGACGCGGACCGGTTGGCGGCGGACGCCCCGCCGGAGCCGATCCCGGACCTGGCAGCGGCGCGTCTGCTGCGCTCGTGCGCGGACACCACCCGCGCGGCCGGCCGGAGCCTGTCGCCGGGTGCCCCGGCGGTGGCCCCGGCCGACCTGGACGTGGCGGTCGGACGGGCCGAGGCGGCGTACCCGGTGGGTTCCGGCCAGGTCCGCGACGCGCCGGACGTACCCCGGTTGTGCCGGGACGCGACGGCGCTGTCCCTCGCGGACCAGGTGCGGGTCTTCGTCGTCGGTTCCCGGGTGGCGACCGGGGCGCGGCCCGGCGGCGACGACGACTCCTCGGAGCTGTTCGCGTACGCCCGGCGCAGCCCGTGGACGCTGTACTGGTGGCAGTTCCGCTCACACCTGGCGCCGCGCTCGGCCCACCTGCACAGCTCGCTGCGGCTGGCCGTGGCGCTCGCCATCGCCCGGGTGGCCGCCGGGGTGTTGGAGCTGACCCACGGGTTCTGGGTGCTGCTGGCCACCCTCACGGTCCTGCGCACGTCCGCCGCCGACACCCGCACGGCGCTGCGACCGGCCGTGCTGGGGACCATCGTCGGTGCGGCCGTCAGCGGCGGGGTGATGCTCGTCGTCGACGAGCCGATCGTGTACGCCTTCGCCCTGCCGGTCACCTTGCTGCTGGCCTTCGGCGTCGGCCGGCTGCTCGGCCCGGTGTGGCAGCAGGCGCTGTTCACAGTGCTGCTGACAGTCGTCTTCGCCCAGCTCAGCCCGGAGGGTTGGCGGCTCGCCGAGGCACGCCTCGTCGACGTGCTGCTCGGCGCGGTGATCGGCGTGCTCGCCGGGGTGGCGATCTGGCCGCGCGGCGCGGGCCACGACCTGCGGCGCAACGCCACCCGCTACCTGGCGGCCAGCGCGGACGCTGTCGAACAGACGGTCCAGGCGATCCTCGGTGACGCTCCGCCGCCCGCGGGCGCCCTCGACCGGGTCCGTCGCCGGATGGTCCTCATCGACTCGTCGTACTGCCAGTACCACTCGGAGCGGCACGATCCGCACCGGCAACAGGTGAACTGGGACGCCGTGCTGAGCGCCGGGCACCACGTCGTGCCCGGGGCGGAGTCGCTGCTGCGGCGCAACCCGCCCGGCTGCCTCGCCGGTTGGCCCGGTGCGGCGACGCTCCTGCGAAACTCCGCCGGGCGCCTGCGATCGGCGTACGACGCCCTCGCCGATGACGTCGCCCACGGCCGGGCATCGGACCGGGAGCCCTTCTCGACCACCTGCGTCGACCAGTTGGACCGGATCCGTCCGCTCCTCGGCGGGGCCGACCATCAGTCGGTCCGGCACCTGGTGGAGGTCGACAGGTGGCTCGCCAGCCTCGCCGACAGTCTCGCCCGGATCCACCCGCCCGCCCGACGCCGATGAGCCGGCTCCCAGCCCGCCACCGGACGGGCCGCCGATCGCCGATTGGTAGTGCCCGTCGCGCGTCGTTCGGCCTAGCGTCGAGGGCATGGAGATCGAGCAGGCGCAGAAGCTGTGGGAGCCGGAACCGGGCTGGTTGAACACCGCCAGCTACGGGTTGCCGCCGGAGCCGGCGTGGGCGGCGTTGCAGGAGGCTCTCGCAGTCTGGCGGGTCGGTCGTACGTCGTGGGAGGGCTGGGGCGAGTCGACGAGCCGGGCTCGGGCAACCTTCGCCGGCCTTATCGGGGTGCCGGTCGCTGACGTGGCCGTCGGCGCGGCGGTGTCCCAGCTCCTCGCGCCGGTCGCGGCGGCGCTGCCGGCCGGTGCCACTGTGGTGGTCCCCGAGGTCGAGTTCACCTCGAATCTCTTCCCCTGGCTGGTGCAGGAGGAACGTGGCGTCAAGGTCCGCACGGTGCCGCTGGGGTCTCTGGTCGACGCCATCGGCGCCGATACCGATCTGGTGGCGTTCAGCCTGGTGCAGTCGGCCGACGGGGCGGTCGCGCCGTACGACGAGATCGTGGCCGCGGCCCGCGCGCACGACGCGCTGGTGGCGGTGGACGCGACCCAGGCGTGCGGCTGGCTGCCGTTCGACGGCAGCCGGGCCGACGTGGTGGCGGTGGGCGGCTACAAGTGGCTGATGAATCCGCGCGGGACCGGGTACGCCTATCTGGCCCCCGGGTTGCGCGAGCGGCTGCGCCCCGACGCGGCCGGTTGGTACGCGGGCCGCGACCCGCACGCCTCCTACTACGGCCCGCCGCTGCGGCTGGCCGACGACGCCCGCCGGTTCGACATCTCACCGGCCTGGTTCAGCTGGGTCGGTGCGGCGCCCGCCCTGGAGGTGGTCGCCGAGATCGGCGTGCCGGCGATCGGGGCGCACAACGTGGCGTTGGCCAACCGGTTCCTGACCGGGCTGGGCCGGGAGCCGGGGGAGAGCGCCATCGTCAGCGTGGACGTGCCGGACGCGGAGCAGCGTCTGGCGGCGGCCGGTATCCGGGCGGCGGTGCGGGCCGGACGGGTCCGGGCCTCGTTCCACATCTACTCCACCGAGGCCGACGTGGACGCCGCGCTGACGGCGTTGACCGGCTGAACCTGGCACCGAGGACGGCCGGGCGTCAGGCCAGGTGGCCACCGATCTTCGTGTAGCCGCGCAGCAGGTCACGCGAGATGATCAGCCGCTGCATCTCGTCGGTGCCCTCGAAGATCCGGTAGAGCCGGACCTGCCGGTACCAGCGTTCGATCGGCAGCTCCCGGGTGTAGCCCATGCCGCCGTGGATCTGGAGCACCCGGTCGACCACCCGGTTGACCATGCCGGCGCCGTAGAGCTTGCCCATCGACGAGGCGTGCCGGGGGTCCAGGCCCGCGTCGACCGTCCACGCCGAGCGCAGCACCAGCCAGCGGGCCGCCTCCAGTTCCGTCTCGGAGTCGGCGATCATCCACTGGATGGCCTGGTTGGTGCCGATCTTCGTGCCGAAGGTTTCCCGGGTGTTGGCGTACTCGATGGCCATCTGCAACACCCGCTCGGCGATGCCGATGGCGTGCGACGGGATGGTGTAGCGCCCCTTGCCGATCCACTCCATGCCGAGCGTGAAGCCCTGCCCGATCTCACCGAGGATGTTGCGGTGCGGCACGCGTACGCCGTCGAAGATGAGTGACGCCGGCCCGCCCTCACCCATCGTCTGAATGAACTCCGAGCGCCAGCCCATCGACCGGTCCACCAGGAACGCGGTGGCGCCGCCGTTGCGGGCGCCCTTCTCCCGGTCGGTCACGGCGACCACGATGGCGAAGTCGGCGTCGTGACCGCCGGTGATGAAGGTCTTCTCGCCGTCGAGGATCCAGTCGTCGCCGTCCCGGCGGGCGGACAGCCGGATGTTGGCCGCGTCGGATCCGGCGCCCGGCTCGGTGATCGCGAAGCAGGAGCGTCGTTCGCCCTCGATGGTCGGGATGAGGAACTCCCGCTTCTGCTCCTCGGTGGCGTGGAACAGGATGTTGTCCGCCTCGCCGCCGAAGCGGAACGGCACGAACGTGCGGCCCAGCTCGGTCCAGATCAACGACTGGAGTACGGCTGGCAGATTCATCCCGCCGTACTCCTCCGGGGTGGCCAGGCCCCAGAAGCCGAACTTGCGCGCCTTGAGTTGCAGTTCGCGCACCTCGGAGTGGTCGAGGCCCGGTTGGTGCGCCCGTTCCCGGCGGAGCACCTCCGCTTCCAGGGGCATCACCTCACGGGTGATGAACGCGCGCACGGTGTCCCGGACGGCGCGTTCCTCGTCGGACAGTGCGAAGTCCACGGTTCCCCCTCGGTCGGCGTGGTGGTGCGCCGCCACGGGCCGTAGCGGTCCCTCATAAACTAGCGGTGTAAGTTTTCATTCGTCCAGACCCCTTCTCCGGCCGACGTGGTGACGCCCGCCCGCAGGCGGTCCCCGATAGGGTGCGTGAACAGGTGGTTCCCACGGGGAGGGACACCGCAGACCGAGGAGTTCTGACGTGCCCCGACCTCGACGGCCTCTGCTCACCCGCGACCGGATCGTCGAGACGGCGCTCGCGCTGATCGACGCCGACGGGCTCGACGCGCTCTCCACCCGCCGACTCGCCGCCGCGCTCGGCGTGCAGGGTCCCTCGCTCTACAACCACTTCGCCACCAAGGACGAGATCCTCGACGCGGTCGCCGACACGGTCACCGGTGCCGTCGACACCAGCGGCTTCGCCAGCCGGGACTGGCTCGCCTCGCTGCGGGACTGGGCGTGGTCGTACCGGCGGGCGCTCACCGCGCACCCGAACGTCGTGCCGTACCTGGCGCAGGGCCCGGGTCGTCGACCGGCGGCCCTCGCCATGGCGGACGCGGTCTACGGAGGGCTGGTCCGGGCCGGTTGGCCGCCGGCCCGGGCCACCCACATCGGCGCGGCGCTGCGGTACTTCGTGGCCGGGTCGGCGCTCGGCTCGTTCGCCCGCGGTTTCGTCGAGGACCCCGAGCTGTACGCGGCGCACTACCCGCACCTGCGACAGGCCCACCGGCTCGCCGAGCACCAGCAGAGCGTGGACGAGGGAGCCTTCGCCCTCGGCCTGGACGCCCTGCTGCACGGTCTGGCCGCCGAGTACACCCGCAGCGTCGACACGGTGGAGTCCGCCCGGCCCGACGGGTAACGTCCAAACTCCCAGCGCTAGTTTCATCGCCCGTCGCGACCCCATCGCCCACCCCCTCGAAGGGACGACATGGACCTCGCCGCCCCGCCGTCGCTGTTGCCCGACTCCCTGCGCCTGCGGCGTCACCTGCACGTCGGCGGGGAGTGGACCCCTCCCGCCGACTCCGGCCTCATCGACGTGGAGAACCCGAGCACCGGGGACCTGATCGGGCAGGTGCCGGCCGGCACCCCGGCCGACGTGGATCGCGCCGTTGCCGCGGCCCGGTCCGCGTTTCCCGGCTGGTCGGCCGCCACCCCTGCCGAGCGCTCCGCCCACCTCGACCGGCTGCACGCGGCGCTCACCGCCCGCGCCGACGACCTCGCCCGCACCATCGCCGTCGAGCTGGGCTCTCCGCTCAAGCTCGCCACCCGGGTGCAGGTCGGGCTCCCACTGACCGTGCTGCGCGACCACGTCGCGCTCGCCGCCCGCGCGCCGGTCGAGGAGAGCATCGGCAACTCTCTCGTCGTCCGGGAGCCGATCGGCGTGGTCGGCGCGATCACCCCGTGGAACTACCCACTGCACCAGGTGATGGCGAAGCTCGCACCCGCCCTGGCCGCCGGCTGCACCGTGGTGCTCAAACCCAGCGAGCTGACCCCGTTGACCGCGTACCTGCTCTTCGACGCGGTCACCGAGGCCGGCCTGCCGCCGGGCGTGCTCAACCTGGTTCCCGGCACCGGGCCGGTGGTAGGTGAGGCGCTCGCCGGGCACCCCGACGTCGACCTGGTCTCCTTCACCGGCTCCACCGCCACCGGCGCGCGAATCATGCGGCTCGCCGCCGACCGGATCGCCCGGGTCGCGCTGGAGCTGGGCGGCAAGTCCGCCAACGTGGTCCTCCCCGACGCCGACCTGGCCACCGCCGTCAAGGTGGGCGTCGGCAACGCCCTGCTCAACTCCGGGCAGACCTGTACCGCCTGGACCAGGATGCTGGTGCACCGCGACCGGTACGACGAAGCCCTCGACCTGATCGCCGCGGCGGTGGCCGGCTACCGACTCGGCGACCCGTTCGACCCGGCGACCCGGCTCGGCCCGCTGGTCTCCGCAGCCCAGGCCCAGCGGGTGCGTGGCCACATCGACCGGGCCCTCGCCGACGGCGCCCGGCTGGTCGCCGGCGGGCCCGACGCCCCGGTGCCGTCCCGGGGGCACTTCGTCGCCCCGACCGTCTTCGCCGACGTGCACCCCGACAGCGCGCTGGCGCAGGAGGAGGTCTTCGGCCCGGTGCTCGCCGTCATCCCGTTCGCCGACACCGACGAGGCGGTCGCCATCGCCAACAACTCGAAGTACGGGCTGGCCGGCGCGGTCTGGTCAGCCGACACCGACGCGGCGCTCGCGGTGGCCCGGCGGTTGCGTACCGGCGCTGTCGACATCAACGGCGCCCCGTTCAACCCGCTCGCCCCGTTCGGTGGCTACAAGCAGTCCGGCCTGGGCCGGGAGTTGGGCGTGCACGGGCTGGCCGAGTTCTGCGAGCTGAAGGCGATCCAGCGATGACCGATCCCGAGCTGTCCCCGGCCGTGCCCGCAGGCCGGCCCGAGCTGTCCCCGGCCGCGCCGGGTGGCGGCACCGGGCCGGCGTCCGCGCCGGTCATCGTTCGCGCGCTGGTCGCGCGCGGCTCCGGCGCCGAGCTGCGGGTCGAGCGGGTACGCCTGCCCGCGCCCGGCCCCGGCGAGGTGCGGGTGACGATCAGGGCGGCCGGTGTCTGCCACTCCGACCTGTCCATGGTCAACGGCACCCTCGCCGCGAGGTTCCCGCTGGTGCTCGGGCACGAGGCGACCGGTGTGGTGGCCGAGGTCGGGCCGGGCAGTCAGCTGACCGTCGGCACACCGGTGGTGCTCAACTGGGCGCCGGCGTGCCGGGCCTGCTGGTGGTGTCGGCGTGGCGAGCCGTGGCTCTGCGCCGACACCACGGCCCCGACCGTGTCGCGCGGCGAGACCGACGACGGGGTCCCGTTGCACCTGACCCTCGGCCTCGGCGCGCTCGCCGAGGCGGTGGTGGTACCCGAACGTGCCGTCATTCCGATCCCCGCCGGGTTGCCGCCCGAGCAGGCCGCACTGCTCGGCTGTGCGGTGCTCACCGGCGTCGGTGCGGTCCGGAACACCGCCCGGGTGACACCCGGCGAGTCGGTCGCGGTCGTCGGGCTCGGTGGCGTCGGGCTCGCCGTGCTCAGCGCGGCCCGCCGGGCCGGTGCCACGACGATCCTGGCCATCGACGTCGCCGAGGCGAAACGGGACCTGGCGCTCGCCGCCGGGGCGACCGACTTCCTGCTCTCCGACGACCGGCTCTCCAAGGAGGTACGGGCGCGCAGCGAGAGCCGGGGCGTCGACCACGCCTTCGAGTGCGTCGGTCGGGCCGCCACCATCCGCGCCGCCTGGCGGCTGACCCGGCGTGGGGGAGCGGTGACAGTGGTCGGCATGGGCGCCAAGGACGACATGGTCAGCCTGGGCGCGCTCGACATCTTCCACTCCGCGCGCACCCTGCGCTCCTCGGTGTACGGCTCGTCCGATCCGGACCGGGAGGTGCCGGTGCTGGCCGCCGAGCTCGCCGACCGCGCACTGGATCTGGGTGTGCTGGTCAGTGGGACGATTCCGTTGGACGAGGCGCCTGCGGCGTTCGACCGGTTGGCGCGGGGTGAGGGCGCTCGCTGGGTGGTCACGCTGGACTGACGCTGGTCACCGCCGCCGCGACGCGACCATCGACATCCCAGCGATTTGTCGGGGCGACTGGCGTGTCTGGCCAGGGAGCCTGGGGTCGGCCCGGGAAGGGCCAACCCTGGGCACCCTGGCGACGAGAGCCGGGCGACCGGTCAGAAGGGTGGGGCGTCCTCGCCCATCAGCGCCAGCACGACGCCACCCTTGCCGCTCTTGAGGCCCTGGACCACGACCTTGCCGGTGCTGCCGTCGGGCAGCTCCAGGGTGAAGGTCTTTCCGACCGCGTTCTTGGGGCCGTTTCCGGCGCTGTTGGCGGGTCGGAAGTCGCCTGCCCAGGGCGGAATCCCGCCCCTACGGGCCGGCTCGGCGAAGAGCGCGGCGGTGCCGGGGGTCCTGGTGCCGTCTGCGGAAAGGAGCACTGAGGCGCTGCGAAAGGTAGCCATATGCGCAAAGGCTAACCCGGACAACGCCGTTCGCGGTACCACAGTTGCCGGTGGCGGCGATTCGCTCGACCTCTGGCCCACCCCGCCAGGGGTGGGCCAGCCTCGGCTTACTTGCCGGTGACGATGCCCGGGTTGATGCAGAGCCCCGGATTCGCGCCGTTCTTCTCCGCGATCTCCAGACAACGGGTCACCTTGTCGACAGTCGCGTTGGTCTCGGTGATCTGCTTGGAGATCTCGGCGTTCTTGCGGTCCTGCTCCAGGTTGCGGGTCTGCGCCAGCTTGTCCTGGAACGCCTTGATGTTGCCCTCGGTCTTGTCGTCGTGGTTCACCCGGGTGATGGTCACCGAAAGGATGTCCACGTCGGTGGCGAGGCGCGCCTCCGCGCTGGTCTTGATGTTCGCGGCGAACGGCTTCAGGTCGACGTTGAGGTCGCCGGTCTGGGCGTCGATCTTCTCCAGGGGGTTGTACGCGGCGAAGGCGTCGTTGACCGCGCTGTCCAGCTGCACACCCACCCGCTGACCCCGGAAGCTGCCGAAGTCGCCCTTGTAGTCCATGAACTGCTTCGGCGCGTTCTCCGGCTTGACCTGCCATTCGACAAGCACCTCGACGCAGGCGTCGGCGAGGGTGCCGGTGCGCACGCGTACGCAGTTGTTGCCGCCGATGTGGTCGTACTTCTGGCGGCCCGCGTCCCACTCGCCGACCTTCTGCCAGGGCGCCACCCACTTCAGGCCCGAGCCGGTCACCTGCCCGGTGGGCTTGCCGAAGCTGGTGACGATGCCGACCGAGCGGATGGGCACGGAATGGGCGCTCGAGGCGACGCCGACCACCAGCGTGAGGGCGAGGAAGCCGAGCGCCGCGAGGGCGGCCATCCGCTTGAGCGGCCGTGCGGGAGCGACGAGAGCGACGACGGCGCTGACCGCCAGGGCGACGGCGAAGACGATCGCCATGGTGAAGCCGACGGGCATGGGGTGGGGACCTTCCGGTGGGCTGTGTGGATCATCAACCTAGGGGGTCCGGTCAAGTCGACGGCGCGGGGGAGTGGAGTTCAGGCACGTCAACTGCGGGGCGAATATGGATCCCATCGACATGGTTCGACTCCGGAGGCCCGCCGTAGGTTTCGTCCACGCGACGGGCCTGTGACCGCGGTCACCGAGCCGACCGTCGCCGCGACGTGCGGAGGATGAGGCGATGGCCGGGCAAGCGCTCCTGTCGGCCCGTGGGCTGACCCGCGACTTCCGGGGCTTCCGGGCGGTCGACGACGTCGACCTCGACGTGGCGTCGGACAGCGTGCACGCGCTGGTCGGCCCGAACGGCGCGGGCAAGACCACCCTGTTCAACCTGCTCACCGGCTTCCTCCGCCCCAGTGGCGGCCGGATCGAGCTGGCCGGGCGGGACGTCACCGGGCTGCCCCCCGAGCAGGTGGCACGGCTCGGCGTGGCCCGTTCGTTCCAGATCACCAGTCTTTTTCCCCAACTGTCCGCGCGCGAACACGTCGCGCTGGCGTTGCAGTCGTCCAGCGGGCTGGGCTGGCGGTTCTGGCGGTCGGCGAAGCTGATGGGCCGTTACACCGAACGGGCCGACGAACTGTTGGCGATGGTGGGACTGGCCGAGTTGGCGCACGCCCCCTCGGCGTCCCTGGCGTACGGCCGGAAACGAGCCCTGGAGCTGGCCATCGCCCTGGCGCTGGACCCGAAGGTGCTGCTGCTCGACGAGCCGACCGCGGGCATGGGCCTGGAGGACGTCGACCGCACCGTCGAGCTGATCGGTCGGGTCCGGCAGGGCCGGACCGTGGTGATGGTCGAGCACAACATGAGCGTGGTCGGCCGCCTCGCCGACACCGTCACCGTGCTCCAGGCCGGCAAGGTCCTCGTCGAGGGCCCGTACGAGCAGGTCCGCGCCGACGAGCGCGTGATCACCGCCTACCTGGGAGCCGCCGATGCTGCGCATTGAGAACCTGTCCGCCTTCTATGGCGAGGCACAGGTGCTGCGCGAGGTCAGCCTCGAGGTCTCCGCCGGCGAGGTGGTCACCCTGGTCGGCCGCAACGGTGCCGGCAAGTCCACTCTGCTGCGCTGCGTGATGGGGCTGCACCCCGGTCAGCGCGGCACGGTGGAGCTGGACGGGCGGGACATCACCGGGTTGGCGGCGCACAAGCGGGCCCGCCTGGGGCTGGGCTGGGTGCCCGACGACCGGGGCAGCTACGCCACGTTGACCGTCACCGAGAACCTCACGCTGCCACCCACCGTCGGCCCCGACCCGTGGTCGCTGGAGCGGGTGTACGAGGCGTTCCCGGCCCTGTACACCCGACGGGACTCGGCGGCCACCATGCTCTCCGGCGGCGAGCAGCAGATGCTCGCGCTGGCCCGGGTACTGCGGATGGGCGCCCGGCTGCTGCTCTGCGACGAGCCCACCGAAGGGCTGTCGCCACTGCTGGTGCAGCAGGTCGGCGACCTGCTGCGCGAGGCCAAACGGCACGGGGTGACAGTGCTGCTGGTCGAGCAGAACCTGCACTTCGCCACCGGTGTCGCCGACCGGCACTACCTGCTGGCCGAGGGCCGGGTCGCCGAGGCGATGGACAACTCCGAGGTGCGTTCGCGCGAACGCGAACTGCTCGCGTACCTCGGGATCTGAATGTTCTCAACGACGACCCGCGCGACGCCGCGCGGAATGGATGGAGTGGGCATGCGTAGGACGATGGGTGTGGCCGCGGCGTCGGCCGTGGTGGTGCTGGCCGCCGGGTGCGGTGGCGGTGGCCCCCAGTCGAGTGGCGACCAGAAGCTGACCGGCGACAAGATCGTGCTGGGCGTGCTCAACGACCAGTCCGGGGCGTACTCGGAGTTGTCCGGAAAGAACTCGGTGGCGGCCGTGGAGATGGCCATCGCCGACTTCACCGCGAAGTACGGCGACAAGGCGGTGACCAAGGACATCACCGTGGAGACCGCGGACCACCAGAACAAGCCGGACGTGGCCAACTCCAAGGCCCAGGAGATGTACGACCGCAAGGGCGTCGACCTGATCCTGGACGTGCCCACCTCGTCGGCCGCGTTGAAGGTCGCCGACGTGGCGAAGGAGAAGAAGAAGCTCTACTTCAACATCGGGGCGGCGACCACCGACCTGACCGGCAAGAGCTGCAACAAGTACACCTTCCACTACGCGTACGACACGTACATGCTGGCCAACGGCACCGGAAAGACCACCACCGAGCAGATCGGCAAGAACTGGTACATCCTCTACCCGAACTACGCCTTCGGTCAGGACATGGAGAAGAGCTTCTCCACCGCGATCACGGCGGCCGGCGGCACTGTCGTCGGCAAGGACGGGGCGCCGTTCCCGAACACCAGCGGTGACTTCTCCACCTTCCTGCTCAAGGCGCCGAACCTGAACCCGAAGCCGGACGTGCTGGGCACCATGCAGGCCGGCGCGGAGCTGGTCAACGTGGTGAAGCAGTACAACGAGTTCAAGCTGCGGGACAAGGGCGTCGGCCTGGCGGTGGGGCTGATGTTCCTCACCGACATCCACTCGCTCACCCCGGCCGCGCTGGCCGGCACCACGTACACCGACGCCTGGTACTGGAACTTCGACGCGAAGAACCGGGAGTTCGCCGACCGCTTCCAGCAGAAGGCCGGCACCCGGCCGACCTTCGCGCACGCCGCCAACTACTCCGCGGCCCTTCAGTACCTGGAGGCGGTGCAGGCCGCCGGCACCGACGACGCGGACGCCGTGGTCAAGGGCCTGGAGGGCAAGACGGTCGAGGACGTCTTCCTGCGCAACGGGAAGATCCGCGCCGAGGACCACCGGGTGGTGCACGACGCGTACCTGGCCCAGGTGAAGTCGCAGTCCGAGGTCGCCGAGCCGTGGGACTACGTGAAGGTGCTCAAGACGATCCCCGCCGCGGAGGCGTTCCGCGCGCCCTCGGCGGACTGCAAGCTGTGAGTGCGAGGAGTGAGCGGGTTGTGCGAGCCCCGCAGTCACGAACGGATGTGACGCGGTGAGTGCGAGGAGTGAGCGGGTTGTGCGAGCCCCGCAGTCACGAACGGATGTGACGCGGTGAGTGCGAGGAGTGAGCCGGTTGTGCGAGCCCCGCAGTCACGAACGGATGTGACGCGGTGAGCGGATTCGCGCAGAACACGTTCAACGGGCTGGTGAGTGGGGCGTTCTACGCCCTGCTCGCCCTCGGGCTCGCGGTCATCTTCGGAATGCTGCGAGTCGTCAACTTCGCCCACGGCGCGTTCTACATGCTCGGCGCGTTCGGGGCGTACGTGCTGCTCAGCGAGGCGGGCGTGCCGTTCTGGGCCGCCCTGGTGATCATGCCGGTGGGGCTGGGTCTGCTCGGCATGGCGCTGGAACGCGCGGTGATCCACCGCCTGACCAAACTGGACCCGCTCTACAACTTCCTGCTCACCTTCGGTCTGACGCTGATCCTTCAGGACCTGGTGAAACTGCGCTACGGCGTGCAGTCCAGCCCGTACGAGACGCCGTCGCTGTTGAGCGGGTCGGTCGACTTCGGGCTGTTCGACTTCCCGACGTACCGGGTGTTCATCCTCGGCTTCGCGGTGCTGCTCTGCGTCGCGGTGTGGTGGGTGCTGACCCGGACCCGGATCGGCATGGTGGTCCGTGCGGCCACCGAGCGGCCGGACCTGACCCCTGCGTTCGGCATCGACGTCGGACGGTGGGTGACCCCGGTCTTCGGCTTCGGCATCGGGCTGGCCGGCCTCGCCGGTGTGCTGGCCGCGCCGATGCGCGCGGTCAACCCGCTGATGGGCGCCGACCTGATCATCGTGGTGTTCGCGGTGGTGGTGATCGGCGGGCTGGGCTCGATCTTCGGGTCGGTCGCCGCAGGCTTCGGCATCGGACTCGTGCAGGCGTGGGGTGAGGCGTACCTCTCCAGTTTCCCGCTCGTCTCGCAGACGATCGTCTTCGTCGTGATGGCCGGCGTGCTGCTCTGGCGCCCGGCCGGCCTGTTCGGTCGGGAGGAGGCCCCCGCATGACCAACACCGTGGACACTCCTACCGACGCGTCCCGTTCGACGCCACCGTCCGGGCTGATCGCCGTGGCCCGGGCCCCCGGCTGGGTCCGGTACGCGCTGCTCGCCGTCGGCCTGGCCGTCGCGGCGTGGCTGCCCAACGGCCTCTACCCGGCGGTCGCGGTGGACATCCTCTGCTGGGCGCTCTTCGCCGTGGCGGTGGACCTGCTGCTCGGCTTCACCGGGCTGATGTCCTTCGGCCACGCCGCGTTCTGGGGCACCTCCGCGTACGTCACCGGGCTGGTGGCCATCCACGTCGGCCTGCCGTTTCCCCTCGCGGTGCTGGCCGGGGCCCTCGCCGCGGCCGTGCTGGCGGTGCCGATCGGGTACCTGGCGGTCAAGCGGACCGGCATCTACTTCGCCATGGTGACCCTGGCCTTCGCGCAGATGGTCTACTACGTCGCCAACGAGTGGCGCTCGGTGACGCAGGGCGAGAACGGCCTCCAGGGGGTGCCCCGCGAGCTGTTCGGCGTCGACCTCACCGACGACTACTTCTTCTACTACGCGATCCTGCCGATCGTGCTGCTCGGGCTCGCCGCCGCCTGGCGGATCGTGCACTCACCGTTCGGTCGGGTGCTGGTCGGCATCCGGGACAACCCGGCGCGGGCGCGGGCGCTGGGCTACCCGGTGCACCGCTACAAGCTCACCGCGTTCGTGCTCTCCGGGTTCATCGCCGGCCTCGGTGGCGGGTTGTTCGCGGTCGGCCACCGGTTCGTCTCGCTGGACGTGCTGCACTGGACCACCTCCGGCAAGGCGGTCATCGTGGTGGTGCTCGGCGGGATCGGCACCCTCTGGGGTGGGGTGCTCGGCGCCGCCCTCGTGGTCCGGCTGGAGGACTGGTTGTCGTTCTCCGGGTTCGAGGCGATCGGACTGGTCACCGGCGGCATCTTCGTCCTGGTCGTGGTGCTGTTCCGGCGCGGCATCTGGGGCAGCGTCGCCGCGCTGGCCCACCGGCTGGCGGCCCGCCGCCGCTGAAATTCCGCGATCGGCGCATCCACCAGGTGCCCGCCGAGCGAACCCCCGGGTAGAGAACGTCTACCCGGGGGTACGTCTGGTGCTGACCGATCCGATGCCGGCGGAGGCCGTGGAGATCGCGCACAAGCAGGTGTCGCTGGCGGCCGAGGACCTGGACGCCAACGCCGTCGCGACGCTGGTGCTGGAGTTGGCCGAGGCCTGGGGCGTGCCGGCGCTCTGGGAGCAGGTCTGTCGTCCGTTGCTGGCCCGGCTGTCGGGGCGTACCGCCGTCGAGGTCGTCGTCGAGCACGCCCTCTGCGAGGGTGTCCGGGTCGGGTTGGACGCGTACCGCCGGGAGCCGGGCCGGTCACTGCGCACCGGCGGGGTGCTGCTGGCCGGTGCCGAGAAGGAGGCGCACAGCCTGGGTCTGCTGGCGCTCGCAGCCGCGTTGCGCGAGCAGGGTCGCGGCTGTCTGAACCTTGGCCCCGCGCTGCCCTGGTCCGCGCTCACCAGTGCGGTGTACCGGGCCCGTCCGCGCACCGTCGTGCTCTGGTCGCAGACGCCGCTGACCGGCCGCGCGTACCGCCTGGTGCGCTTCGCCCGGGACTTTCCGCGCCTTCGGGTGTACGGCGCGGGGCCGGGCTGGATCGAGCCGCTCAGCGGTCCGGCGGTGCGACTCGGCACGTTGACGGAGGCCGTCGACGCCTGCCTGTCGGTCGCGACCGGGCGTGATGCCCACCACATACGATACGGATCGGTGCCGTATCGTTAATGCGCGTCGTAGGCTGATCCGCGTTACGAGTCTGACCCGTATCGTATTGCGTCTCGGGTGACAAGCGTGGGGGGAAAGCCAGGCATGGAGCTGCACAACAACACCGGACACCCGAGGCGGTGGGCGATCCTGGGGGTGCTGGTGATCAGCCTCCTCGTGGTCGTCCTCGACAACACGATCCTCAACGTCGCCCTGCGCACCCTGGCCGACCCGGTGCACGGTCTCGGCGCCAGCCAGGGCGAGCTGGAGTGGTCCATCAACTCCTACACGCTCGTCTTCGCCGGGCTGCTGTTCACCTTCGGAGTCCTCGGCGACCGCGCCGGCCGCAAGCGCTTCCTGATGATCGGTCTGGTGCTGTTCGGCCTGGCGTCGCTGCTCTCCGCGTACGCCCAGAGCCCCGGACAGCTCATCGCGGCCCGCGCCCTGATGGGGGTCGGCGGCGCGGCCATCATGCCGGTGACACTGTCGATCATCTCCAACGTCTTCGACCCGCGCGAGCGTGGTCGGGCCATCGGTGTCTGGGCCGGCGCGGTCGGTCTCGCCGTGGCGATCGGCCCGATCCTCGGCGGCGCGCTGCTGGAGCACTTCTGGTGGGGCTCGGTCTTCCTGATCAACGTGCCGGTGGTCGCCGCCGGCGTGGTCCTGGTGGCGCTGCTGGTCCCCGAGTCGCGTGACCCGCGGCCCGGCCGGATCGACGTGCTCGGCGTGCTGCTCTCCGTGGTCGGCCTGGTCGCCCTCTCCTACGGCATCATCGACGGCGGCGAGCACGGCTTCGACCGCCCGCTGGCCTGGGGCTCGATCCTGGTGGGCATCGCGGTGCTGGCCTGGTTCGTGCAGCACGAGCGGCGCAGCGACCACCCGTCGCTGGACGTCCGACTGTTCAAGGTGCCCCGGTTCGCCGCGCCGGTCGCCATCGTCGGCCTGGTCTTCTTCGCCGCGATGGGCTCGATGTTCTTCGGCTCGTTCTACCTGCAACTCGTACGCGACTACAGCCCGTTGCAGACCGGCCTGCTCTTCCTGCCGTTCGCCGGCGCCCAGCTGGTCTTCGCGCCGCGCAGCGCCGCGATGGTCCGCCGCTACGGCGGTAAGGCCGTCGCCGCCGTCGGGTTGGGGTTGACTGTGGTGTCCCTCGCCGCCTTCGTCTTCATCGGCGCCTCCACCCCGATCTGGATCGTGCTGCTGGTCTTCCTCATTCAGGGCGCCGGGATGGCCAACATCATGCCGCCGGCCACCGAGTCGATCATGTCGGCGCTGCCCCGGGAGAAGGCCGGTGTGGGCTCCGCGGTCAGCAACACCATCCGCCAGGTGGCCGGTGCGCTCGGCGTTGCCGTCCTCGGCTCGGTGCTCTCAGCGGTCTACCGCAGCGACATCGGTGACGCCCTGACCGGTCTGCCCACCCAGGCCCAGGACGCGGCCAACGAATCGATCTCCGGGGCGTACGCGGCGGCGGGCCAGCTCGGCCCGGCGGCGCCGGGGCTGATCTCGGCGGCCAATGACGCCTTCGTCACCGCCATGCACTGGGCGGCCGGGCTGTCCGCGGTGATCGCCGCACTCGGGATGATCGTGGTGCTGCGCTGGATGCCGGGCAAGGAGGACGCGAGCGTCGCCCCGGCGGCGCCGGTCGCCGAGCCCGAGTTGGCCGGCACGGCATAGGTCCGGGAAGAATGACGGAAATGACGTCCACTGCTGATGCTCCGCGGTCGCCCGGTCGACCGCGGAGCATCCGCGCCGACGAGGCCATCATCGAGGCCACCCTCGACCTGCTCGCCGAGGGCAGCACCATCGAGGCGCTCTCGATCGAGGCGATCGCCGCCCGCGCCGGGGTCGGCAAGGCCACCATCTACCGCCGCTGGGCCGGCAAGGACGCGTTGCTGCTGGACGCGTTGCGCCGCCTCAAGGGCGTCATGGCCCAGCCGGCGGGCCACTCCGTCCGCGACGACCTGGTGCTGCTGGTCGGCGCGATCGGCAAGAACGTCGACCCGCGAGCAGCCAAGATCATGCCCTGCCTGGCACCCGCGGTGAACCGCAGCGCCGACCAGTTCCAGCTCTACCAGAACATCATCTCGCCCCGACGGCAGCTGATGCGCGAGGTGCTGCGGCGCGGCATCGACGAGGGGGTGCTGCGCGCCGACATCGACGTCGAGGTGACGATGGCGCTGCTCACCGGGCCGATGCTGATCCAGCGGGTGCTCCAGTGGAACCCGGACCTGGACGAGCAGACCCTGCCCGAACGGGTCGTCGACGCCGTGCTGCAGGGCATCCGGGCCCGCTGACGCCGGGTGCTCGGTCGGCGCGTTCGTGCCCGGCTGAGGCTGCCCGCCCGCTGACACCGGCTGGTCGGTCGGCGGCTGTTGTCCGCCGACGCTGCTTGCTCGGTCGGCGGCGTTCCTGCCGCCGGCCGGCGTCGGTCAGCCGGCTGGTGTGCGCAGTCGGTGCAGGCGCAGCGCGAGCTGCACCTCCAGCGCCCGCTCGGGCCGCTGCCAGTCGACACCGAGCAACTGCCCGACCCGCTCCAACCGCTGGGTCACCGTGTTGACGTGCACGTGCAGTTGCTCGGCGGCCCGGGCCAGGCTGCCGCCCACACCGAAGTACGCCTCCAGCGTCTTCACCAGAGCCGTACCGCGCCGGGCGTCGTAGTCGAGCACCGGCCCGACGGTGGCGGTGAGAAACTCGGTCACGTCCTTCTCGCCCCGGTCCCCGACAGTGCCCAGCAACAACCCGACGAAGCCCAACTCCACGGTGCTCGCGCCCTGCCCGGCGCGGCCCAGCGCGCCCAGCGCCGTCAGGCACCGGTCCGCCTCCTGAAACGTCAGGGCCAGCGCCGACGGCGTGTTCGACGGGCCACTCGCCCCGGCGGTCACCGGTCGACCGGTCACCCGGGACAGGTCCCGGGCCACCGCGCGGGCGCTGCCGCCCGCGTCCAGCCCCGGCAGCATCAGCACCACCCGGCCGTCGCGCGCCGCGGCCAGCCCGCCGCGCGCCGACGCGTACGTGGTGGCCCAGGACAGCACCCGCTGCCGAGCCGAGCCGGTCGCGGCGATCGCGTCGTCGCCCACCGCCACCAGCACGTGCGGCGCGTCCAGGTCCACCCCGAGCCGACGGGCCCGACTGCGCAGCGCGTCGGTGTCGCGCAACGGGCGGGCGATCAGGTCGTCCAGCAACTCGCCGCGCACCCGTCCCTCCGCCTCCGCGACCGTCCGGCGGAACAGCAGCAGCAGCGCGGTCACCAACGCGGCCCGCTCCAGGATGCGCTGGTCGGCGTCGACCAACTCGTCGTCCGGGCGCAGCACCAGGGCGCCCAGGTTCTCCGCGCCCGCCACCACCGCCGCGTACCAGAGCGGACCCCGACGTACGCTGCGCCCCTCGGTCCGGGACGCGGCCACCGCCTCGACGATGTCCGCGCGGTCCGGCTCCTCGATCTCACCCACCCGGGCCAGCAGGCGGCCCTCGGCGTCCAGCGCCAGCAGCGCGCCGCCCAGCACCTCGGTCACTGCGGCCGCCACGTCCTCCACGCCGCCGCCGCGCAGCACCAGCGCGGTCATCCGGTCGTGTGCCGCGGCGGCCCGCTCCACCGAGCTGCTGTGCGCCCGAATGGTGGTGTTCGCCGCTGACAACTCGGCCAAGGCCGAACGGGTCTCGGTCAGCAGCCGGGCGGTGTCGATCGCCACCGCGGCGTGCGCGGCCAGCGACACCAGCAGCGCCACCTCCTCCCGAACGAACGGCCGGGCCGAACGATTGGCCGCGTAGAGCACGCCGATGGAGGTCGAACCGAGCCGCAGCGGCACCCCCAGGATCGCCACCAGACCCTCCTCGCCCACCCCGGCGTCGATCTCGCCGGTGTGGTGGAAGCGCGCGTCCTCGCCGTAGTTGGCGGTGACGTACGGGGCACCGGACTGGGCCACCAGGCCACCGAGACCGGCACCCATCGGCAGACGCAGCCGCTGGAAACGGGCCGAGACCGACCCGTCGGTCACCCGCATGTAGGTGTCGCCACGTTCGTCGTCGTTGAGCGTCATGTACGCCACGTCCGCGCCCAGCAGATGACGGGCCCGGTGCACGATCGCCCGCAACACGTCGTCCAGATCGCGCAGCCCCGCCAGGTCGCTGACCGTGTCGTACAGGCCGGACAGCTCGCTCTCCCGGCGGCGGCGACGCTCCAGCAGCGCGCGGACCCGCAACGCCACCGACTTGGCCTGCTCCAGCTCGGCCAGCCGGTCCGGCGGTAGCCCGGCGGCCCGCGCGGCCACCAGCGGTCCCTCGAACTCGACCGCCGCGGCCTCTCGGGCGAGCAGCTCCAGGAACTCCACCGGCGAAGACATGGTCGACATTGTGCTCAGCCCCACTAGTTGGCCGTCCAGCCCCCGTCGAGGGCGATCGACGCCCCGGTGATGAACGCCGCCGGCGGCGAGCAGAGGTACGCCAGCAGCTCGGCCACCTCCTCCGGCTCGATCAACCGTTTGATCGCGGCCCGGGCCAGCATGATCTTCTCGATCACCTCGGCCTCGTCGATGCCGTGACTGGCCGCCTGGTCGGCGATCTGGCTCTCCACCAGCGCGGTACGCACGTACGCCGGGTTGATGCAGTTGGCGGTGACGCCGTGCGCGGCCCCCTCCAACGCGACCACCTTCGACAGCCCCTCCAGGGCGTGCTTGGCCGAGACGTAGGCCGCCTTGTACGGCGAGGCGCGCAACCCGTGCACCGAGGAGATGTTGACGATCCGCCCCCAGCCCCGCGCGTACATGTGCGGCAGCGCCCGGCGGATCAGCAGGAACGGCGCCTCCACCATCACCCGCTGGATGTACTCGAACCGCTCGACGGGAAAGTCCTGCAACGGTGCGACGTGCTGGAGCCCGGCGTTGTTCACCACGATGTCCACGTCCACGTCGAGCGAATCCACCGCCGCGGCGTCGGACAGGTCCACGCCCTCGGCCCGGCCACCGACCTCGGCGGCCACCGCCTTGGCCGCCTCCAGGTTGCGGTCCACCACGAGCACCTTGGCGCCGGCCGCGCCCAGCCGCAGGGCGCACGCCCGCCCGATACCGCTGCCACCCCCGGTCACCAGGGCGGTCCGACCGGAGAGGTCGAGCTGTACGACGTGGGGGACCACCACGGGTTCTGCCGTCATGGCGCAAGAAGTTACGAGCTGTGTGCTCCCCGGCACATGGGCCAGCGACACATACTCCGTACCAAAGCTGTGTGGCCCCACCCGCCCCCTACTACCCGCTCCCACCCACCGCCCCCTTCCACCCGCTCCCGCGCCGCGCCGCCCTTCTCGCCGCCCCGCCCCGTCCCGCGCGCCGCAAGATCGCGCAACATCCTGGATGTAGTGGCATCCAGGCGCGCCGTGGCCACTAAATCCTGGATCGAGCGTGACCTTGACGACGGTGGGCGCCCCGCAGACCGCCCCCGGTCAGTCGGAGCGGCGTTTGTCGTCAAGATCCGCGCAATATCAGGGATGTTGCTGTCTCTCGCGCGCCGGAGGCAGCAACATTCAGCAAGTTGCGCAGATCTTGGGGCGAGGGCGCGGGGCATGCGGGCGCGCGAGGCGCGGGGCGCGGGGGCGGGCGCGCGGGGCGCGGGGGATAGGGCGTGGGGGCGTTGGGGGTGTGGGAGGGCGTGTCCCGTGGGGCTGGTGGGAAGGGCGCCGGTTAGGGTGTCGAACACACGTACTGCTGACGGCTGGGGAGGGGGCGGCGTGCGCGTGCTCGGTGTGGACCCGGGGTTGACCCGGTGCGGGGTGGGTGTGGTCGAGGGTGTGCCCGGCCGGCCCTGCACCCTGGTCGCCTACTACGTGGTCTACACAGACCCGGCCGACGACCTGGCGTTGCGCCTGTTGCACCTGGACCGGTCGCTGAACAAGCTGGTGGCCGAGCATCAACCGGAGAGCGTCGCCGTCGAGCGCGTGTTCAGTCAGCACAACGTTCGTACCGTGATGGGCACCGCGCAGGCCAGTGGCATCGCCGTGCTGGCCGGGGCGCGGGCCGGGCTGCCGGTGCAGACGTACACCCCGAGCGAGGTGAAGGCCGCCGTGACGGGGTCCGGTCAGGCCGACAAGGCGCAGATGACCGCGATGGTGACCCGGCTGTTGCGGCTGGCCGAGCCGCCGAAGCCGGCGGACGCCGCCGACGCGCTGGCCCTGGCCATCTGCCATGTGTGGCGCGGCGGGACCCGCTCCAAGCTGGCCGCCGCGGCGGACCGGGCACGACGAGGAGGAGCACGATGATCGCCAGCGTGCGCGGCACGGTGACCGCGACGGGTCCGGACCAGGCGGTGATCGAGGTCGGCGGGGTCGGGCTCGCCGTGCACTGCGCCCCGGGGACCCTCGCGGAGCTGCGGGTCGGCCAGGTCGCCCGGCTCGCCACCAGTTTGATCGTGCGGGAAGACTCGCTGACTCTTTACGGCTTCGCCGACGATGACGCCAAGTCCCTGTTCGAGCTGCTCCAGACCGCGAGTGGCGTCGGCCCGCGACTGGCCCAGGCGGTGCTGGCGGTGCACACCCCGGACGCGGTACGCAAGGCGATCGCCAACGCGGACACGGCCGCCCTGACCCGCGTACCCGGGATCGGCAAGAAGGGCGCGGAACGTCTGGTGCTGGAGCTACGGGACCGGATCGGCCCGGTGCCGATCGGTGCCGACGGGGCGGCCGGGGTGACCCGCGGCAGCTGGCCCGACCAGGTCCGGCAGGCGCTGGTGGGGCTGGGTTGGACGGCCGGGCAGGCCGATCAGGCGGTGGCCGCGGTGGCGGAGTCGATCGAGGGTGAGACCCCGCCGGTGCCGGTCCTGCTCAAGCAGGCCATCCGACTGCTGGGCCGCACCCGATGACCGCCCGGGCGGCACGATGAGCGCGAGGAGTGAGCCGGGTTTGCGAGCCCCGCAGTCGCGAATAAAGGCGGCACGATGAGTGAGACCGAGGGGCTCGTCTCGGCGTACGTCAGCGACGCCGATCGGGACGCGGAGGCCACGGTGCGGCCGAGGCGGCTGGCCGAGTTCATCGCCCAGGACCGGGTACGCGACCAGCTCGACCTGTTGTTGCAGGGCGCGATGCGGCGGGGGTCGCCGCCGGATCACATTCTGCTCTCCGGCCCACCCGGGTTGGGCAAGACGAGTCTGGCCAACATCGTCGCCGCCGAGCTGGGCGCGGGCATCCGGGTGACCAGCGGCCCGGCGATCGAGCGTTCCGGCGATCTGGCGGCGATCCTGACCAGCCTCGCCGAGGGCGACGTGCTCTTCATCGACGAGATCCATCGGATCGCGCGGCCGGCCGAGGAGTTGCTGTACAGCGCGATGGAGGACTTCCGGGTCGACGTGGTGGTGGGCAAGGGGCCCGGTGCGACGGCGATCCCGCTGGACGTCGAGCCGTTCACCCTGGTCGGCGCGACGACCCGTTCGGGTCTGTTGACCGGGCCGATGCGGGACCGGTTCGGCTTCGTGGCGCATCTCGACTTCTACGCGCCGGCGGATCTGGAGACGCTGCTGCACCGTTCGGCGCGAATCCTGGGGGTGCCGATCACCCCGGAGGGCGCCATCGAGATCGCCGGTCGGTCCCGGGGCACGCCCCGGATCGCGAACCGGTTGCTGCGCCGGGTGCGCGACTACGCCGAGGTCCGGGCGGACGGGGTGGTCGATCTCGACACCGCGCGTGCGGCCCTGATCGTGTACGACGTGGACGCGCTCGGCCTGGACCGGCTGGACCGGGCGGTGTTGACCGCGTTGGTCGACTCGTTCCGGGGCGGCCCGGTCGGGTTGTCCACCCTCGCGGTGGCGGTGGGGGAGCAGCCGGACACGGTCGAGGAGGTCTGCGAGCCGTTCCTGGTGCGGGCTGGGTTGTTGGCCCGTACGCCCAGGGGTCGGGTGGCGACCGAGGCCGCTTGGCGGCATCTGGGACGCACACCACCGAATGGTACATTTGGTGTGGATAGTCCACCTGTGCCCGACTTGTTCTCCTTGGACGTCGATCAGCCGTGATGTGAACGTGATCTGTGCCGCATTCGGCGTTCCCAGGTGCAGGGTTTAGACTTCGCCGCGGTCTGTACAGGACGTGAGAATCCGCCTCCGCTCCGGCACCCCGGTGCCGGGCAGGTGGCCAATGGGAAGGTCAGTAACCGTGCAATTGGCAGCAGCGGGTGGCGGGGCCGGCGGTTTCACGCCGATCCTGATGATCGCCCTGCTCTTCGGTGTCATGTACTTCATGATGATCCGGCCGCAGCAGAAGCGCCGCAAAGAGGCAGAGGCGATGCAGTCCAACCTCGGCCCCGGCGACGAGGTCGTGACCATCGGTGGGCTCTACGGCACTGTCACCGGCATCGAGGACGACACCGTCCTGATCGAGGTCGCCCCGGGCGTGCAGACCCGGTACGCCCGCCCGGCCATCGCGCGGGTCGTCACCCGCGCGGAGCTGCCGAGCGAGCCGGTCACCGAGGACGCGGACACCGTCAAGGAGTGACCCCTTCCCTCGGGGAGCGGCGATTGCGGCGTACGGCCGGTCGGCCGGCTTCCGGGGTCGTCGCGCCCGGACGGGGCAGCGGGCGAGACGTGAAAACTGGATAGTTGGGTCGACGCCGGGCGTCGGCACGTTCCCGTGACCGTCGGCGTTCCGCGCCGGGGGCGCCCGGTCCTCGTGTCGGCATTCCGTCGGCTCAAGGCAGACCCGTCGGGCGGGACCCCCGGCCCGACACCGCCGCCGCTGTGACAGCGGCGCGACCGTACAGGGAGACAGGACAGCCGTGGCACCACCTCAGGGACAGATGCGCCCCGGGCGGCAGCTCGCCGTGCTCGGGTTCATCTTCGTGGTCCTCTATCTTCTGGTGTTCTTCGCCGGCGCCAGCGGCAGCTGGAAGGACCGGCTCGAGCCCAAGCTCGGCCTGGACCTCATCGGCGGCACGCGGGTGACACTGGAGGCGACCAACAGCGTCGACGGCAAGCCCCCGACGGCGGAGAACCTCGAGGAGGCCCGCGAGATCATCGAGAGTCGGGTCAACGCGTTCGGCGTGGCCGAGGCCGAGGTGGTCACCGAGGGCAACCGCAACATCGTCATCTCCCTGCCCGGTGAGAACCGGAACCTCGACGACGTGGGCGAAGCGGCCGAGTTGCGCTTCCGCAAGGTGCTCAAGGCCGCGTCCGGCAGCGGGGTGGCCGAGGCGCCGCCCGCCGCCGCGCCGACCCCGTCCGGCAGCGCTGCCCCGACCGGCAGCGCGACCCCGTCCGGTGCCGCGACCCCGTCCGGCAGCGCCTCGCCGAAGGTGACCTCGTCGCCCAGCGGCGGTCAGGGCGGAATGGCCCCGGCGTCGCCCAGCGCCACGCCGACCCCCTCCGCGTCCGCCACGGCCTCGCCGAGCGCCGCCGCGCCCAGCGCCAGCGCCAGTGCCGAGCCGGTGCCGGCCAGCGTCGAGGAGCAGCGCAAGGCCGTCGAGCAGAAGGTCGGCGCCGCCGCGTGGCAGGCCGCCAACGGGTTGCAGGCCCCGGCCGATCTGACCGCCGACCCGTCGCTGGCCGAGAAGTTCAAGCCGTTTGGCACGCTGTCTCCGCAGGAGGTCGCGGTGCTGCCGGCGCAGATGCAGTTCAACGTGCCGACGATCGGCTGCGCGCAGCTCGACCAGCGCCCCCCGGCGTCGATCTCCGACGCGAAGCAGCAGGTGGTCTCCTGCGAGGACGGCGCGTCGAAGTACCTGCTCGACCAGGCCAAGGTGCTGGGCACCGACGTGTCCGACGCCGACGCGGTGCTCGACCAGACCAACGCCTGGGTGGTCAGCCTGGACTTCACCGGTGACGGTCAGGGCAAGTGGACCTCGCTGACCCGTGAGGCGTTCAACAACGAGGGCCAGGCCTGCGACGCGACCGCCCTGGGCCAGGACGGCAAGTGCCGGGTGGCCGTCGTGCTGGACAACAAGATCGTCTCCTCCCCGGAGATCCAGGGCGTGCTGACCGGCAACTCCCAGATCACCGGCACCTTCACCCAGAAGGACGCCAGCACCCTTGCCGGTCAGCTCCGCTACGGCGCGCTGCCGGTGACCTTCGAGCAGCAGGAAGCGCAGAACGTCACCGCCACGCTGGGTGCCAGCCACCTGCGCGCCGGTCTGCTCGCTGCCGGCATCGGCATGCTGCTGGTCATCATCTACGCGTTCTTCTACTACCGGCTGCTCGGCTCGGTGATCTTCCTGAGCCTCATCCTCTCCGCGCTGCTGGTCTTCGGCGCGCTGGTGGTGCTCGGCCGGCAGATCGGCTTCACGCTCACCCTCGCCGGCATCGCCGGAATGATCGTCTCGCTCGGTGTGGCGGCGGACTCGTTCGTCATCTACTTCGAACGACTGAAAGACGAGATCCGGGAGGGGCGCAGCCCGCGTAGCGCGGTGCCCCGCGCCTGGATCCGGGCCCGTCGGACGATCATCTCGGCCAACGCGATCACCCTGCTCTCCGCTGTGGTGCTCTACGTGGTCTCGGTCGGCACCGTCAAGGGCTTCGCGTTCGCGCTCGGCCTCGCCACCGTGCTGGACCTGGTCGTGGTCTTCCTCTTCCGGCACCCGATCATGACGATGTTCGCCCGGACCCAGGCGTTCCTGTCCCCGCGGGTCAGCGGTCTGGGCCGAGCACTGCCGGCTCGCAACCAGCCGACTCAGCCCCGCAACCCGCGCGCCAAGGAGGCCTGAGATGGCTCAAAACGGTCTGGCGAGCCGCCTCTACAACGGCGAGGCCGGTCTCAACATCGTCGGTCGACGCAAGCTCTGGTTCGGCGTCGCCGGGCTCCTGGTCCTGATCGCGATCCTCAGCTTCTCGATCCGTGGGTTCAGCCTGGGCATCGAGTTCGCGGGCGGCAACTCGTTCCAGGTGCCGGCGAGTGTCGGCACCCTGGACGACGCCGAGCGGGAGGTCAACTCGGCCCTCGCCGCCGAGAACACCGGCGTCACGGTGGCTACCACGCAGAAGGTCGGCGGTCCGGGCGGCGACTCCTACGAGCTCCGCACGCCGCAGCTCAGCGCCGACCAGGCCACCGCGGTCAAGGCCCAGATCGCCGAGGACCTCGGCATCAGCGCCGACCAGATCAGCGACAACCAGGTCAGTGAGGCCTGGGGCAGCCAGGTGACCGAGCGGGCCGTACTTGGTCTGGTCATCTTCATCGCGCTGGTGATGGTCTACCTGATCCTGCGTTTCGAGTGGCGGATGGCCGTGGCCGCCGTCGCCTCGCTGATCACGAACCTGATCCTGACCGCCGGCATCTACTCGCTGGTCGGCTTCGAGGTCACCCCGTCGACGATCATCGGCTTCCTCACCATTCTGGGCTTCGCGCTCTACGACGTGGTGGTGGTCTTCGACAAGGTCCAGGAGAACACCCGGGGCATCACCGCCAACAACAACCAGACGTACGCCGAGGCGTCCAACCTGGCCGTCAACCAGAGCCTGATGCGGTCGTTGAACACCTCGGTGGTCGCCCTGCTGCCGGTCGGTGGTCTGCTCTTCATCGGTGCCGGCCTGCTCGGTGCCGGCACCCTGAAGGACCTGGGTCTGGTGCTGTTCGTCGGTATGGCGGTGGCGTTCCTGACCTCCATCCTGGTGGCCACCCCGCTGCTGGCGCTGTTGAAGAACTACGACCCGCGGATCCAGGCGCACAACAAGCGCGTCCTGACCCGGCGGGGCGCGATCAGCCGCGGCGAGGTCACCGGTAAGGGTGCTGCCGCGAGCCCGGTGGCCCAGGCCGACGCGACCGACGAGCCGGTCGACCAGGACGCCGCCGCGCTGGCCGGTGCCGCCCCCAAGGTGGGCGCTCGGCCGGCGGGCAAGCGGTCCACCGGTGCCCGGGGCGGTCGCCCGGGTGGTGGCGGCAACCGGCCGGGTGGCGCCAAGCGGCGCTGACCCGACAGGGAACACCCGAACGGCGTCCGGCATGCTGTTGCCGGACGCCGTTCGTCGTCGAAGGAGAGCGAAACAGCCGTGACGGAGACCCACAGCGCCGTAGCGCACGGGGACAGTGGCCCGGAGGTGGCCCGACTGGTCGCCAGTCGGGTGCTGGACGTGCCCGACTTTCCCAAGCCCGGCGTCATGTTCAAGGACCTGATGCCACTGTTCGCCGACGGCACGGTCTTCCGTGAGGTGATCGACGGCATCGTTGCCCACCACGGGCGGGACACCTTCGACGTGGTGGTCGGCATCGAGGCGCGCGGGTTCGTCGTCGCGGCGGCCATCGCGTACGCGACCGGGATGGGCGTGGTGCCGGTGCGCAAGGCCGGCAAGCTGCCGCGCCCCGCGCACTCGGTCTCCTACGAGTTGGAGTACGGCGAAGCCACCCTCGAAGTGCACGAGGACGCCTTCACCGCCGGGCACCGGGTGCTGGTGGTCGACGACGTGCTGGCCACCGGTGGCACGGCCCAGGCGACGCTGGACCTGGTCGAGCGGGCCGGTGGCACCGTCGCCGGCTTCACTGTGCTGCTGGAACTCGGCTTCCTGGGTGGGCGCGAGCGACTGGCGCCGCGTCCCGTCCACGCCCTGTTGACTGTTTGAGCCGGTCGGTACTCTGCTGACCGGTTGGTCCCGGACCGGTCGGATGGACGCGGCGCCGACCGTCCGGCGGAGCGGCAGGGGGCCGTCCGTGCGGGTAGCATTGCCCTTTGCTGACGCCGGCGGTATCCCGTCCGGCGGGCGAGACCAGGTCGGCCGATCTTCGGCCGGCGTGTTTCCGGCGAGCGGTGAGGAGGCCGGTGTCCCACGATGTCGTCCCTCCGGCGGAGGGCACGGTGCACCCGACAGGCGACGCTGACGGCTCGGTGACCGACCCGACAGGCGACGCGCCGGCCCGGGTGACGGGCAACGGCAACGGCTCCGGTCGGGCTCCCGGCGAGAGCGCGGTGAAGCCGACCAGCGGCCCGCCGAACGTCGAGGCGTCCCCTGGCGCCGATGGCGTCGTGGTGCCGTTCCCGACCGACGCGGGCATCGACCCGTCGCCCAGCGGCGGGTTCGGGCTGTCCAACGCGCCCACCGGTCGGCGGGTCCGGGCCCGGCTGGCCCGGTTCAACGCGCCCTGGCAGACCTCCCAGGTCAGCGAGGTGCTGGAGCCGCTCATCGCCAGCCACCGGGACAACCACCCCAAGGCGGACGCCCGGCTGCTCCAGCGCGCCTTCGACACGGCCGCGCGGTGGCACTCCGGGCAGTACCGCAAGTCCGGTGACCCCTACATCACCCACCCCCTCGCCGTGGCGACGATCCTCGGCAACCTGGGGATGGACACCACCACGCTGGTCGCCGCGCTGCTGCACGACACCATCGAGGACACCGAGTACACCCTCGACCAGATGCGCGCCGACTTCGGTGGCGAGGTCGCCCTGCTGGTCGACGGCGTCACCAAGCTCGACAAGGTCAAGCTGGGTGACGCGGCCAAGGCCGAGACGATCCGCAAGATGGTCGTGGCCATGGCCAAGGACCCGCGGGTGCTGGTGATCAAGCTGGCCGACCGGCTGCACAACATGCGCACCCTGACCTTCCTGCCCCGCCCCAAGCAGGAGCAGAAGGCCAAGGAGACCCTGGAGATCCTGGCGCCGCTGGCGCACCGGCTCGGTATGAACACGATCAAGTGGGAGCTGGAGGACCTGTCCTTCGGCACGCTGTTCCCGAAGCGCTACGAGGAGATCAACCGGCTGATCGGGGAGCACCAGCCGCAGCGCGAGGCGCTGCTGCGGCAGGTGACGCAGAAGGTGCAGACGGACCTGAAGGCCGCCAAGATCAAGGCGGAGACCACCGGGCGGCCGAAGCACCTCTACTCGATCTACCAGAAGATGATCGTGCGGGGTCGCGACTTCAACGACATCTACGACCTGGTCGGTGTACGGATCCTGGTCGACACGGTTCGGGACTGCTACGCGGCGCTGGGGGTCATCCACGCCAACTGGCAGCCGGTGCCGGGCCGGTTCAAGGACTACATCGCGATGCCCAAGTTCAACATGTACCAGTCGTTGCACACGACGGTCATCGGGCCCACCGGCAAGCCGGTGGAGATGCAGATCCGCACGTACGCGATGCACCGCACCGCTGAGTTCGGCATCGCCGCGCACTGGAAGTACAAGGAGCACAAGGGCACCCAGATCGTCGGCCCGCCCGCGCACATCGACGAGATGACCTGGCTGCGGCAGTTGCTCGACTGGCAGCGTGAGGCGGCCGACCCGAGCGAGTTCCTGGACGCGCTGCGCTTCGACCTGTCCAGCCAGGAGGTGTACGTCTTCACCCCGAAGGGTGACGTCATCCCGCTGCCGACCGGGTCGACGCCTGTGGACTTCGCGTACGCGGTGCACACCGAGGTGGGGCACAAGTGCATCGGCGCGCGGGTCAACGGCAAGCTGGTGCCGCTGGAATCGACGCTGTCCAACGGCGACGTGATCGAGATCTTCACGTCGAAGTCCGAGACGGCCGGCCCGACGCAGGACTGGTTGGGCTTCGTCAAGAGCCCTCGCGCCCGGACGAAGATCCGCCAGTACTTCAACAAGGAGCGGCGCGAGGAGGCGATCGAGGCCGGCAAGGACGCGATCGTCAAGGCGATGCGCAAGCAGGGCATGCCGTTGCAGCGGATGCTCACCTCCGACGCGCTCATGTCGATCGCGCGGGACCTGCACCTGGCCGATGTGGCGTCGCTCTACGCGGCGGTCGGCGACAGTCAGGTCTCCGCGCAGTCGGTGGTGCAGAAGCTGATGGCCGCGTACGGGGGCGAGGAGGGCGCGGCGGAGGACATCGCCGAGACCGCCGTCGCCACCCGGCCTCCACGCAGCCGGCAGAGCAGCAGCGACCCGGGCGTGGTGGTCCGGGGCGTCAGCGACGTCTGGATCAAGCTGGCCCGCTGCTGCACACCGGTCCCACCGGACTCGGTGTTCGGCTTCGTCACCCGCTCCGGCGGGGTGAGCGTGCACCGCGACGACTGCGCCAACGCCGAGGACCTGCGCGCGCAGAGCGAGCGGGTCGTCGAGGTGAGTTGGAAGCTCACCTCCGCGTCGACGTTCCTGGTCGCCATCCAGGTCGAGGCCCTGGACCGACACAAGCTGCTGGCCGACGTCACAAGGGTGCTCTCCGACGAACGGGTCAACATCCTCTCCGCGACCGTCACCACCACCCGTGACCGGGTGGCGGTGAGCCGGTTCAGCTTCGAGATGGCCGACCCGAAGCACCTGGGCCACCTGCTGGCCACGGTTCGCAAGGTCGACGGCGTCTTCGACGCCTACCGGGTCACCTCAGGCGCCTGAGCGCCCGTACCCCGTACCCTGGGAACACGACAGCGC
>NZ_JBEZEH010000052.1:0-33132 GCF_040648775.1 Micromonospora sp. NPDC049089 | reverse complement strand
CCGGGAGGCGGTGGGCGTGCTGGGGGGGCGACTCGGGCGTGTCGGGCCTGGGGGCCGGCACCCCACGGCGGTGCCGCAGCGAACGGCCGGCCGGTCGCCGATGAGCGGCCCGCCGGACGGACCTGGACGCGTCACCGGCGCGCAGCAGCTCGCGCAGCACCAGGGGCGGCACCGCCGCCAGGGCCAACAGCACGCTCGTCTGGTCCGGTGCGCGGCCGGCGCTCAGGTGCAGACCCGATGCCAGCAGCAGAACCGCCGCGGGGAGCACCGACCGGGGCCAGGCCGCGGCGACCGGCTCCACCGGCTCCGTGTCGTCAGTGGCATCCGCAGCGCCGACGGCGACGAGCAACATCCCGAACACCAATGGGGGTACGGCCAGCAGCGCCACCCGACCGGCCGGCGCGGCCGGCAACGTGGCCAGCAGCACCAGCCCACCCAGTGTGAGCAGCACGCCACCCCGGCAGACCGCGGCACCCGAGCGCCGTCGTGGCCCCGCGAACGCGTTCAACGCGGCCATGCCCAACCCGCCGAGTGCCAAAGCGGCGACCAGCCGGACCGGGGCCGGTGGGCCGTCGGGGGGCAGCAGCAACCAGCCGGCGAGAGCCAGACCGACGGCCGGGCCGGTCGACTCGACCAGCCACCGCAACCGGACCGGGGCCGCCGCCCGGGATCGGCCGGGGAGCCGGTGCAGACCGGCCGTCGAGAGGGCCGCCACGACCAACGACCCGATCAGCACGGCGACGGCGTGCCCGATGCCGGCCAGCGGCAACACGACGGCGGTGAGGCCCGCCGCCACCACCGCCGCGTCGAGCAGCACCCCCGCCGCACGCGGTGTCGGATCGGTGCCGCGCCGGGCGGCCAGCCGGGACAGTCGCAGGCCCGCGAGCGTGGCGCCGGCACCGGCGGCCAACGCGATCACCATCGAGGGCGGGACCAGGTCGACGGAGCCGGCGAGAAGGAGCAGCGCCACCGCCACGGACGTGGCGGCCTCCGGTGCCGCACGGCGGGGGACGAGAACGCGGAACGGGTACGCGAGGAGCACGGCGGTCGCCTTCGTGAGGGGGCACGGGGGCGGTGCGGCGGTGCGGCGGTGCGGGACATCGGACGTTGCGAGTCCGCTACCCACGATTGGCAACGATGGACGGCCGAATTGGTTACTTGCCGGTCACTCAGGGGAGACAAAGACCTGTGTCACTGTACGGCGTACCGCACGCTGCCGGCACCGCCCGCCGCGAGCCGAAACAACCCGGAGTGGGATCATCGGAGGGTGAGTAAGCCCGACACGGTCCGCTTCCGGTACAACCAAGCCATCCTGGTGGCCGCGATCATCGCCTTCGTCGGCGCCCTGCCACTGGCCAACGCCCGGGACTACCTGCTGCCGGTGCTGCTCGTCCCGCTCGCCGTCGCGGTGTGGGCCTGGCGGGCCGGCACCGACGCCGACGCGCGGGAGCTGCGCATCCGGGCGCTGGTCGGGCAGCGTCGGATCGACTGGAACCAGGTCCTCGAGCTGACCACCGACCAGCGCGGGCGCGCGGTGGCCCGGCTCGACGACGGCCACCAGGTCACCCTGCCGGCCGTCCGAGGAGCGGATCTGCCCCGACTGGTCGCGGCGACCGGCCAAACGCTGCCGGACGCTGCGGCGGAGACCCCCGGTCAGTAGCCGTCGACCACCGTGTTGATCAGCGGTTGCCCGGCGGCGAACCGGCGGACCTGATCGCCCACCAGTCGGTAGGCCCGTGGCAACAACCCGCGCACCGACCCGCCGACGTGCGGGGTGAGAAGCACGTTCGGCATGACCCAGAGCGGCGAGTCGGCGGGCAGCGGCTCCGGGTCGGTGACGTCCAACGCCGCCGAGATCCGACCGGTCCCCAGCTCGGCGACGAGCGCCTCGGTGTGCGCCACCGGGCCCCGGGCAGCGTTGACCAGCAGCGCCCCATCGGGCATCGCGGCCAGGAACTTCTCGTCGATCAGGCCACGGGTCTGGTCGGTGAGCGGCACGATCACCACCACCACGTCCGCGTCGGGCAGCAGCCGGGGCAGCTCCTCCACGGCGTGCACCCCCTGCTCCGGGCGGGCCGACCTGGCGACAAGGGTGAAGCTCACGTCGAACGGGGCGAGCCGGTCGCGCACGGCCGCGCCGATCGAGCCGGCCCCGACGATGAGCACCCGCTTGCCGGTCAGCTCGTCGGTCGGGGTGTTCTCCGCGAACGTCCAGCGCCGCTCGGCCTGCGCCCGGACGAACGCCGGGAACGCCCGCAACTGGGTGAGGATCGCGGTGACGACCCACTCGGCGGTGGACGGGTCGTGCACGCCCCGGGCATCGCAGAGCGTCACCGCAGGCGGTGTCCGGCCGGCCCAGGCGTCCGCCCCGGCGGAGAGCAACTGCACCACCGCCAGGTCGGGCAGCTCCCGCAGCACCGCCGTCCCGTCCGAGCCACCCAGGAACGGCGGCACCCAGAAGCGGACGTCGGCCGGCCCGGACGGCATCCGGTCGGTGTGCTCGAAGACCTCCACCGTCACGTTCGCGGGCAGCTCGCCCAGGAGGTTCAGGCCGGCCTGGTGCGGAATCCATACCTTCACGTCCGCCGACGATAGTCCCCGACGCGGCGGCTGGTGCGGGCACGGCGGCGAACGGGTATGCCGGACTGTGGCGCACGAGGCCGGGACGGGCGAGACTCAGCACACCGATGTTCGGCACGGGCCCGTGCGAGGTATAAGAAAGGGTCGGAGGGCCGGTCCGCCTCCGCCCGGCAGACAGGTGCACGATGACCGACGGCTCCCCCGCCACCAACCGGCGTTCGATCGCCCCACCCGCGGCGCTCGGCGATCCGGACCGGTTGCGCGCGCTCGCCGACACCGGGCTCGACGCCACCCCGGACGAGGCGTTCGACAGGTTCGCCCGGCTGGTCAGCGACCTGTTGGACGTGCCTGTCGCGTTGGTCTCCCTGGTCTCCGCCGACCGACAGTTCTTTCCGGGCGCTGTCGGGTTGCCCGACCCCTGGTCGC
The DNA here is from genome assembly GCF_040648775.1 of Micromonospora sp. NPDC049089. Classification (NCBI taxonomy): domain Bacteria; kingdom Bacillati; phylum Actinomycetota; class Actinomycetes; order Micromonosporales; family Micromonosporaceae; genus Micromonospora; species Micromonospora sp. NPDC049089. The sequence continues at coordinate 30,126 of NZ_JBEZEH010000052.1, read as the reverse complement.
AGCGGCGGCAGACTCCGTTGAGCCACTCGTTCTGCCAGCACGTGGTGGACATCGAGGCCCCGATGGTGCTGCCGGACGCCCGGCTCTACCCCCGCGTCCGGGACAACCTGGCCATCGACGACCTCGGCGTGGTCGCGTACGCGGGAATGCCGCTGACCGACCTCTCCGGCAGGGTGCTCGGCTCGCTCTGCGCCATCGACAGCAAGCCCCGCGCCTGGACGGCAGCGCAGCTGCGGACCCTGGCCGACCTTGCCGCCGCCTGCTCGTCGGAGCTGCGGCTGCGGATCGCGCTCGACGGCGCACAGGAGGCGCAGCGGCGGACCGTGCAGGCACACGAGCGGCTGGAGCTGCTGGCCGGGGTGAGCGAGACGTTGGCCGGCACCCTGGACGTGGGCACCGCGCTGCGCCGGCTCGCCGCCACCATGGTGCCGTTGCTCGCCGACTGGTGCCTGCTCACCCTGATCGGGCCGACCGGCCTGCCCCGCGAGGTGGTGTCGGTGCACCGGGACCCGGCCCGCACGGCGGACATCGACCGGTTCGGCGAGCTGCTGGGCAGCGGGCTGAGCGCCGAGTCGGTCATCCGGGCGGTGCTCCGGACCGGCCAGCCCCGGCTCGGCAGCGTGGCGTCGCTGGCCGACGTCACGAGGGGCAGCACAAACCCGGAGATGACACTGATCGCGCAGCGCCTGGGCATCGCCTCCTACCTGAGCGTGCCGGTGCGGGCCGCCGGCGGCACGGTGCTGGGGGCGATCACGCTCGTCAACGGCGGCCAGCGTCAGCCGTTCGACGACCGCGACCTGCTCACCGCAGTGGACATCGGCCGCCGGGCCGGCCAGGCCGTCGGCAACAGCTCGATGTACGGCGAGCAGCGGCACGTCGCCGAGGTCCTGCAACACAGCATGCTGCCCCGGCTGCCGGTGGTGGCGGAGCTGGAGCTGGCGGCCCGCTACCAGCCGGCGGCCGACCGGGTGGAGGTGGGCGGTGACTGGTACGACACCTTCGTGCAGCCCGACGGCGACGTGATCGCGGCGATCGGGGACGTGGCCGGGCACGACATCGAGGCGGCAGCGACAATGGGCCAGCTACGCAACCTGGTGCGGGGCGACGCCTTCGGCCGGCCGGACGCAGTCGGAGTGCTGATGAGCAACCTGGACGGCGCGATCCGTGGCCTGCGGCTGCCGATCGCCGCCACCGCGACGCTGGTGCGGATCTGTCCGCAGCGCGCCGGTGTGCACGACATGACCTGGTCCAACGCGGGGCACCCGCCGGCCCTGGTGGTCCGCTCCGGCGGGGCGGTCGAGGTCCTCCAGGGCACACCGGAGCCGCTGCTCGGCCTGGCCCGTCCGTCGCCGCGGAGCAGCCACAGCAGCAGCCTGGCCACCGGCGACACCCTGCTGCTCTACACCGACGGGCTGATCGAACGGCGGGACCGCTCGATCGACGAGGGGTTGGCCGAGTTGGCGGGCCGGCTGTCCGACACCGACAAGCTGCCCCTCGACGACCTGTGCGACCTGCTGCTCGCCTCGATCCAGCACCGTGAGGACGACACCGCGCTGCTGGCCCTGCGGGCTCGGTGAGTGGCCCACCGGGGCCCATCGGCATCCGTTGCATCTCGACGGGCCCGGCCGGGTCGCGCGGCGGGCTACCCTGGGCCGGGTGAGCGCCCGTCCCCCGTACCCTCGCATCCGCCGCCTCCGGGTGGCCCTCGCGGCGTCCTGCGCGGCGCTGCTGTTCACCGCCGGTTGCAGTTTCGGTGAGCCGGAGCCCGACCCGGCCGGCGAACCGCCCAACCTGCCCACCCCGTCCGCGTCGGCGGGCCCCGGTGGCGCCGGCCAGCAGGCGGTCGCGACGGTGCTCGCCAAGGGGCTGCGGGTGCCGTGGGCGATCGCCTTCCTCCCGGACGGCGGCGCGCTGGTCACCGAACGGGACAACGGCCGGATCCTCCAGGTCGGGCCCGAGTCCGGGCCGGACGGGCTGCGGGTCCGCCCGGTGCAGACGATCCCCGACGTGGCCGCGGCGGGCGAGGGTGGCCTGCTCGGCATCGCCGTCTCCCCCGACTACGCCCGGGACCGGACGGTGTTCGTCTACTACACCGCCGAACGGGACAACCGCGTCGCCCGACTGCAACTCGGCGGGCAGCCCACCCCGATCCTCACCGGCATCCCCAAAGCCAATGTGCACAACGGCGGAGGGCTCGGCTTCGGCCCGGACAAGCAGCTCTACGTCAGCACCGGTGACGCCGGCCAGCGCCCCCTCTCGCAGGACGTGAAGAGCCTCGGCGGCAAGATCCTGCGAATCACCCCGGACGGCAAGCCCGCCGCCGGCAACCCGTACCCCAACTCCCCGGTCTGGTCCCTGGGGCACCGCAACGTCCAGGGTTTCGCCTGGGACGCCGCGAAGCGGATGTACGCCGTCGAGTTCGGCCAGAACACCTGGGACGAGATCAACCAGATCACCAAGGGCGGCAACTACGGCTGGCCGGAGGTCGAGGGCCAGGCCGGCGACAAGCGGTTCACCGACCCGATCGTGCAGTGGGCGACGTCGGACGCGTCCTGCTCCGGTCTGGCCGCCACGGACCGGCTGCTGGTCACCGGCTGTCTGCGCGGCAAGCGCCTCTGGGTGATGGAGCTGACCGACACCGGCACCCTGCTCGGAAAGCCCAGTGAGCTGCTCACCAACCGCTACGGTCGGCTGCGTGCGGTGGCCGCGGCACCGGACGGGTCGCTCTGGGTGAGCACCTCCAACCACGACGGCCGGGGCGACCCGGCGGGCGACGACGACCGGCTCCTGCGGGTGGTCTTCGCGGGTGGTGACGGCGGACGCAGCTGATTGCGTCACCATCCGTTCAGGTTTGCCAAGATCTTCCGACGGGCAGGTCAGACTCTCAGCATGGACGGGCAACGCGACGAGCGGCAGGACGACGCCGATGACCGGGACGACCCGGTGATCGGCGACGATCGGCCGCGCCCGACCGGTTGGTGGGTCGGAGCGGCCGGCCCGCTGCGCCGCCTCGGGCTGATCGTCGCCGTCCTCGCCGTGGCCCTGGCCGGGGCGGTGCTCGGGGTGCTGGCCGGTGGCCAGGTGAGCACCGACATCGGCCCGTTCCGGGCCAATCTCAGCATCTCCCCCGCCCGGGACGGCGGCACCACCGTCGACATCCCGCCGCTCGGCGCGCTGCTGCTCGACAGCCACGACGGGCCGACCCATCTCACCGTCCGGCTGGGCGCCCTCGACCAGGGGCGCACCGAGGCGCTGATCGACGACCCCGCCAGCATCAGCCGGGCCAGCCAGAGCGCGGTGGAGGACGTCCGCTCCGGGGTGATGCGCCTCGGTCTGCGTACCCTCGGCGCGTCGGTGCTCGTCACGTTGATCCTGGCCGGGCTGATCTTCCGCGACGTCCGGCGGACCGCCTGGGCGGGAGGGTTGGCGCTGCTGGTCACCGCCAGCAGCCTCGGCACGGCGGCGGCCACCCTTCGCCCGCAGGCCATCGAGGAACCGCGCTACGAGGGGCTGCTGGTCAACGCGCCGGCCATCGTCGGTGACGCCCGCCGGATCGCCAACGACTACACCAAGTACGCGGAGCAGTTGCAGCGCCTGGTCGGCAACGTCAGCCAGCTCTACACGACTGTGTCAGCGCTTCCGCTGTTGGAGCCGACCCCGGGCACCACCCGGGTGCTGCACGTCTCCGACATGCACCTCAACCCGACCGGCTGGCAGCTGATCCGGACGGTAGTGGAGCAGTTCGGCATCGACGTGGTGATCGACACCGGGGACATCACCGACTGGGGCAGCGAACCGGAAGCCTCCTTCGTGGCCTCGATCGGCCTGTTGAAGAAGCCGTACGTCTTCATCCGGGGCAACCACGACTCCGGCAAGACCGCCGCCGCGGTGGCCCGTCAGCCGAACGCCATCGTGCTGAACAACACGACGACGACTGTCGCCGGGCTGACCATCGCCGGCATCGGCGACCCGCGCTTCACCCCGGACAAGAACACCTCCCCGGCTGGCAGCGGGTTGACCCAGCAGGTGGCCGACCAGGTGATCGGGGCCGGCAACCAGCTCGCCGCGACGGCCCGCAGCTCACCGCGACCGGTCAACATCGCGCTGGTGCACGACCCGGCGTCGGCCGGGCCGCTCGCCGGCACGTGCCCGTTGGTGCTGGCCGGGCACACCCACTCCCGGCAGGTCTCCGAGCTGCCGCAGGCGCCCGGGCAGCAGCCCACCACGCTGATGGTGGAGGGCTCCACCGGCGGTGCCGGGCTGCGTGGCCTGGAGGGCGAGAAGCCCACCCCGCTGTCGATGAGCGTGCTCTACTTCGACCAGCAGAAGCTGCTCCAGGCGTACGACACCATCACCGTCGGCGGCACCGGGCAGGCCCAGGTCAACCTGGAACGACGCCTGGTGGAGAACCCGACCGCCGGCGTCCCCGCCACACCCACGCCCACACCGACGCTGAGCGGCGGCGTCCCCGCCACACCCGCGCCCACCCCGACCGGCTGAGCCCACGCCGACGTCCGCCAGCGGGCCGGCGGGTCAGCGCAGGGCGATGGCGGCCAGGGCGGCGTTGACGATGCTGCCGGGCAGCAGGTCGTGCAGTTCGTACAGCTCGGCGACGCTGCCGGACTGGCCGAACTCGTCCACACCGAGTGGCACCGCCGGTGCGCCGACCGCCGAACCGAGCCAGGCCATCGCGTGCGACGCGGCGTCGTGCACCGACACCACCGGCACCCGATCGGCGAACGCGGACCGCAACGCGCCCGGCACGCTGGGCACCGTGGCCGTCCGCACGCCCTGGCGAAGGGTGCGCTGCCAGGCCCGGTAGAGCCGGTCCAGCGAGGTCACGTCCACCACGTGCGCGGCGACGCCCTCGTCGGCCAGCTCCGCGGCGGCGGCCAGCACCTCGGGCAGCACCGCGCCGGAGGCGGCCAGCTGCACCACCGGGGCGTCGACCAGGTGCGGGTACGCCTGGTGCGCGTCGACCAGCCGGTACGCCCCGGCGACGACCTGCCTGCGCAGCACCGCGTCGCCGAGCCGCGCCCGGGCCGCCTCGAACGGCGCCTGGTCCAGCGGTCGGGTGCTCAACCGGAAGTAGTACGCGCCGTCCTCGGCGGGTGCGGCGGTGGCGGCCGGTGCCGACCCACCGGCGATCTGACCGAGCGCGTCGCAGAGCAGCCAATCGAGGGTGGCCGCGTACGCCGGCTCGATGAAGGTCACCCCGGGCAGTTCCAGGCCGACCGACGCGGTGATCGTGGACTGGTGGGCGCCGCCCTCCGGGGCGAGGGTAATGCCGGACGGGGTGCCGGCCACCACGAACCGCGAGCCGGAGTACGTGCCGTACAGGAACGCGTCCAGGCCGCGCAGCACGAACGGGTCGTAGACGGTGCCCACCGGTAGCAGCGGCTGCCCGGACAGGTCCCAGGACAGCCCGAGCTGACCGAGCAGCAGGAACAGGTTCATCTCCGAGATGCCCAGCTCGATGTGCTGCCCAGCGGGGCTCTCCGTCCAGCGCAGCATCCGGTCCTCGGTCCAGGAACGCTGCTCGGTGGGGGCGAACACCCCGGTCTTGTTGATGAACCCGGCCAGGTTGGTGGAGGTGGCCACGTCCGGGGCTGTGGTGACCAGGTAGCGGCCCACCTCCCGGTCGCGCGCCAGGTCCACCAGCACCCGACCGAAGACCTCCTGGGTGGAGATCGGCTTGGTTGCGCGTACTCCTGTGCTTTCCGGGACGGTGACCCCCAGCGCACGCTCGCGCGGCGCACGGGACAGCGCCTCCCGGCGGGCGCCGGCCTGGATCCCGGCGGGTGACGCCGGGTCGAGGCGGTCCCACTCGGTCTCGGCGGTCAACCCCTGCGCGGCGCGCAGCGTGTCGACCTGCTCCGAGCTGAGCAGCGCGGAATGGTTGCGCGGGTTGCCGGCGATGGGCAACCCCCAACCCTTCACCGTGTACGCGAAGACGACGCTGGGCCGGTCGGTGACCGCGTCGCACTGGGCGTACGCGTCGAGCATCGCCTGAAGGTCGTGCCCGCCCAGGTCGGTGACGAGCGGGCCGAGGTCCTCGTCGTCGATGCCGGCGATCAGCTCGGCGATCCCGGCCGGCGCGCCGTCCAGGAACTGCTTGCGCAGGGCCGGCCCGACCAGCCCGAACAGCGACTGGTACTGCTCGTTGGGCATCGCGTCGATCCAGTCGCGCAGCGCCTCACCGCCCGGCCGGGCGTACGCCTCGGCGAGCTTCCGGCCGTACTTGACCTCCACGACGTGCCAGCCGGCCGCCTCGAACTGGCCCCGCCACTGGTTGATCCGGATGCCGGGGACCACCCGGTCCAGCGACTGCCTGTTGAAGTCGACGAGCCACATGACGTTGCCCAGCCCGGTGGTCGCCGGGTCGGCCACCGCCTCCCAGATGTTTCCCTCGTCCAGCTCGGCGTCGCCGATCAGCGCCACGAACCGGGAGTGCGGGCGGGCCCCGAAGTGCGCGTCGACGTACCGCCGGGTGGCGGCGGCGAAGAGCGGCGCGGCAGCGCCCAGACCCACCGAACCGGTGGAGAAGTCCACAGCGTCCGGGTCCTTGGTGCGCGACGGGTACGACTGGAGGCCGCCGCGGGCCCGCAGCCGGGGCAGGTAGGAGCGGTCCAGGTTGCCGAGCAGGTACTGGATGGCGTGGAACACCGGAGACGCGTGCGGCTTCACGGCGACCCGGTCCTCGGCGTCCAGGTGCGCGAACCAGAGCGCTGTCATCGCCGTGACCAGCGAGGCGCTGGACGCCTGATGGCCGCCGACCTTCACACCGTCGCCGGTGGCCCGGTCATGATTGGCGGCGTCCACGATCCGGGTGGCGAGCCAGAGCACCCGCCGCTGGATCTCGTCGAGGACATCGAGGTCATGCTGGGTCACTGTGGCTCCATCCAGGCGTCGCCGTTGACGCCCTCGCGAGGGGTGCGGGGTGGCCGCTCAGTCGGCAGGGGGTGGCGGAAGGCCGCCGCCGGGTCACGGCAGCGGCCTTCTCCGGGCGGGTCTCAGCCCTGGACGCCGAGGCGCTCCAGGATCAGCTCACGCAGCGTCTTCGCGTCGGCCTGACCACGGGTGGTCTTCATGACCGCGCCGACCAGCGCGCCGACCGCCGCGACCTTGCCGCTGCGGATCTTGTCGGCGATGCCGGGGTTCGCGGCGATCGCCTCGTCAACGGCGGCGGTGAGCGCGCCGGTGTCCGACACGACCTCCAGTCCCCGGCTGGTCATGATCTCGGTGGGCGAACCCTCACCGTCGACCACGCCCTCCAACACCGTGCGGGCCATCTTGTCGTTCAGCTTGCCGGCGTCGACCAGACCCTGAAGCTCGGCAACCTGGGCGGGGGTGGCACCGATCTCGGCCAGCTCCACACCGCTCTCGTTGGCCCGGCGGGACAGCTCACCCAGCCACCACTTGCGGGCCGCCGCCGGGGTGGTGCCGGCGGCCACGGTGGCCTCGATCAGCTCGACCGCGCCAGCGTTCAACACCGACTGCATGTCCAGGTCGGAAAGGCCCCACTGCTCCTGAAGGCGACGCCGGTGCACCCGGGGCAGCTCCGGCAGAGCGGCCTTCAGCTCGGCGACCCAGGCCGGGTCCGGGGCGATCGGCACCAGATCCGGCTCGGGGAAGTACCGGTAGTCGGTGGCCGTCTCCTTCGAGCGACCCGGGGTGGTGTCACCGGTGTCCTCGTGGAAGTGGCGCGTCTCCTGGGTGATCCGGCCACCCGCGTCCAGCACCGACGCCTGCCGCAGCATTTCCGAGCGGACCGCCCGCTCCACCGACCGCAGCGAGTTGACGTTCTTCGTCTCGGTACGGGTGCCCCACTCCGCGCCCGGCAGGTTGAGCGAGGTGTTCACGTCGCACCGCAGCGAACCCTCCTCCATCCGCACGTCGGAGACGCCCAGGGTGCGGATCACGTCCCGCAGCTCGGCGACGTACGCCTTGGCCACCTCGGGGGCGAGCGCACCCGTGCCCGTGATCGGCTTGGTGACGATCTCGACCAGCGGGATGCCGGCCCGGTTGTAGTCGACGAGCGACTCCGTCGCCCCGTGGATGCGGCCGGTGGCGCCGCCGACGTGCAGCGTCTTGCCGGTGTCCTCCTCGAGGTGCACCCGCTCGATCTCGATCCGCACCGTCTCGCCGCCCACCTCGACGTCCAGGTAACCGTCGACACAGATTGGCTCGTCGTACTGGCTGATCTGGAAGTTCTTCGGCATGTCCGGGTAGAAGTAGTTCTTCCGGGCGAACCGGCACCACTCGGCGATCGAGCAGTTCAACGCCAGGCCGATCCGGATGATCGCCTCGATGGCCGCCTTGTTGGCCACCGGCAGCGACCCGGGCAGGCCCAGGCACACCGGGCAGACCCGGGTGTTCGGCTCGCCGCCGAAGTCGGTCGGGCAACCGCACCACATCTTGGTGTTCGTGCCCAGCTCGACGTGGGTCTCCAGGCCGATCACCGGTTCGAAGCGCGCAACGACCTCGTCGTACGCGGGCAGTGTCGTGGTCATGAGACGCTCCAGGCGCGATCCGGACAGAACGTGTCCAGCCTAATGGGGTTGTCCGATCAATCCTCGGGCGGGTTTCGTCGGGGGCGCGTGGCGTCGTCGGCGGCGGGGTAGGGAACGGCGATGACGAATACGGGGAGAGAGCCAGGAGTGCGGGCCCGGCCGGTCATGGAGGCCCGGCGGCGCTCAAGCCGGCGGATGACCAAGGCTGCGGTGGTGCTGTTGGCGGCGACCGTCCCCGCCACGTTCGCCGTCGGGCTGCTGATCGCCGACGGGAAACGGGATGCCGGCGACCCGCTGATCCGGCTGCTGCTCCTCCTGGTGACTGCGACGCTGGGCGTCGCCGTCATCCTGCTGATCAACGCATGGATGACGAAGAACTCTTCTGTGTCCGACGGCACCGACCCGGCCAGCCGGCGGCGGGTGAAGGCGGCACTGCGCGATGGGTCGACCAGCGACCCACAGGTCGACGCGCTGGCCCGCAAGGAGGCTGAGCAGCAGGTACGTCGACGGTGGGTGCCCTGGGCCCTCGGTGTGGTCATGGCGTTGCAGGTGCTGCACGCCATCAGCACCGACCGCACGTCCACCCGCTGGACAGCCGGGCTGGGCGCGGTGGTCTGGGCGGTGGTGCTCTACCAGCACTGGCGCACCACCCAACGGGCCCGCCGCTATCTCGCCGGTCCGCCAACCGCCGAAACAGCCGAGGCGGGTCACGGACCGGCGTGAACCGCCCGTCCCGACCCGCCTCGGCCCCGTTCGTTCCTACAGCGCCGGCGGGGTGAACGTGCCGATCGCCGACTCCAACGCGGCGGCGACCCGGTACATCCGGTCGTCGGCCATCGTCGGGGCCATCACCTGCAGACCGACCGGCAGCCCCTCGGAGAGCCCACACGGCACCGAGATGCCCGGCCCGCCGTACAGGTTCGTCGGAATCGTGTAAAGGTCGGCCAGGTACATCTGGTACGGGTCGGCGGTCCGCGCACCCATCGGGAACGCCACCGACGGGGTGGTCGGCGAGATCAGCGCGTCGACCCGCTCGAACGCGGCAGTGAAGTCCCGGGTGATCAGCGTCCGAACCTTCTGCGCCTGCCCGTAGTACGCGTCGTAGTAACCCGACGACAGCGCGTACGTGCCGATCATGATGCGGCGCTTGACCTCCGGGCCGAAGCCGGCCTCGCGGGTCAGCGACATGACCTCCTCCAGCGACCGGTTGCCGTCGTCGCCGACCCGCAGGCCGAACCGGACACCGTCGAACCGGGCCAGGTTGGAGGAACACTCGCTCGGGGCGATCAGGTAGTACGCCGGCAGGGCGTACGCGAACGTCGGGCAGGACACCTCGACGACCTCGGCACCCATCTTGGTCAGCGCGTCCACCGACTCACGGAACGCGGCCATCACGCCCGGCTCCGCACCCTCGCCCACGAACTCGCTCACGATGCCCAGCCGCACACCGGTCAGGTCACCGGTAGCGCCGAGCTTCGCCGCCGCCACCACGTCCGGCACCGGCTGCGGGATCGAGGTGGAGTCACGCGGGTCGTGCCCGCCGATCACCTGGTGCAGCAGGGCCGCGTCGAGCACGTTGCGGGCACACGGGCCTGGAGTGTCCAGCGACGAGGAGAAGGCCACCAGCCCGTACCGGGACGTGCCGCCATAGGTGGGCTTCGCGCCCACGGTGCCGGTGACCGCGCCGGGCTGACGGATCGAGCCGCCGGTGTCCGAGCCGATCGCCAGCGGCGCCTCGTACGCGGCCAACGCGGCAGCGCTGCCACCACCCGAACCACCGGGGATCCGGCTCAGGTCCCACGGGTTGTGCGTCGGGCCGTACGCCGAGTATTCGGTGGACGAGCCCATCGCGAACTCGTCCATGTTGGTCTTGCCGAGCATCACCGTGCCGGCCTCCCGCAGCCGCTGCACGATCGTCGCGTCGTACGGCGGGCGCCAGCCCTCCAGGATCTTCGACCCCACTGTGGTCGGAATGCCCCGGGTGGCGAGCACGTCCTTGACCGCGACCGGCACACCCGCGAGCGGGCCCAACTCCTCGCCGGCGGCCCGGCGCTCGTCCACCGCGCGGGCAGCGGCGAGCGCGCCCTCGGTATCGACGTGCAGGAAGGCGTGCACCCGGTCGTCGACCGCGGCGATCCGATCCAGGTGCGCCTGGGTCACCTCGACTGCGGACGTCTCGCCCCCAGCGATCAGGGCCGCGATCTCCGTCGCGGTCATACCAATGAGATCGCTCATGAGGCCACATCCTCGGTCAGGATCCGCGGTACGCGGAACCGCTGGTCCTCGGCGTCGGGCGCGCCCGACAGCGCTTCCTCCGGGGTCAGGCACGGCGTGACGACGTCCTCGCGGAAGACGTTCGTCAGCGGCACCGAGTGCGAGGTCGGCGGGATGTCCGCGGCGGCGACCTCGCCGACCTGGGCGACCGCCTGGAGGATCACGTCGAGCTGGCCGGCGAACGTGTCCAGCTCCTCCTCGGTGACGGCGAGCCGCGACAGGCGCGCCAGGTGCGCGACCTCCTCGCGGGAGATGGCGGCCATCCGTGCCCCCTTCTGAATTCCTGCTGGTCGGGCGATGTGCCGGCCGCGCGACAGGTGGAGCGTGACACGCGGTGACCGGAGCGAGTCTATTGTTCCGCTCCGGTGCCGCGTCCCCGACTCCCCCTCCAGCGGCCCTCGCGCCGGGTCAACGGGTGGGGCGGCGAGCGGCATCCGGCTGCGGGTGCCCGCCGGTCGGCCGGACCGGCCGGTACCGGGTCAGCCAGGTGACCAACTCCTCGGCCGGCATCGGCCGGGCGTAGAACCAGCCCTGCGCGGCGTCGCAGCCGGCGGCGTGCAGCATCCGCCAGGTCCGTTCGTCCTCGACACCCTCGGCCACCACGCGCAGCCCCAGCGCGCCGGCCAGCTCGATCATCGACCGGACGATCGCCGCGTCGTCGGTGTCGTCGGCCATACCGAGGACGAACGACCTGTCCACCTTCACCTCGGACAGCGGCAACCGGCGCAGGTGCTGGAGCGAGGAGTAGCCGGTGCCGAAATCGTCGAGCGCGATGGCCACCCCGATCCGGTGCAGCCGGGAGATGGTGGCCAGCACCCGACGCGGGTCGGCCATCAACGCGCCCTCGGTGATCTCGACCTGAAGCCGCTCGGCCGGCACCCCGTAGCGGGCCAGCCGGTCGGCGATCTGGTCGGCGATCTCGCCGGTGTGCAGGTCACGGACGCTCACGTTCAGCGCCGCGCGCAGGCCGATGCCGGCCGCCGACCACTTGGCGAGCTGCTCCACCACGTCGTCGACGACACGGCGGGTGAGCAGTCGCATCACGGCGCTCTGCTCGGCGACCCGGATCAGTTCCTCCGGGTCGACCATGCCCCGACGGGGGTGCCGCCACCGCAGCAGCGCCTCGACGCCGACCACCTCGCCGGTCGCGATGGCGATCTGCGGCTGGTAGTACATGGTGATTTCCCCGGCGTCGTCGGCCGGCTCCTCGTCCGCGTGTGCCCACCCGGTCGGTTCGAGCGGCTGCCCGGGTGTACCCGGCCCGACGTCCCGCCGCGCCCCGGTGCGACCCCTGCCCAGCGCGCTCCCGTTCGGGGACCGCCGACCGATCCCGCCCCCGGCGCGCCGCTCCCGGGCCGACCCGGAACGGGTGCCGGCAACAGTGGCACGGGCGTTGCGGCCCCGGATCGGGTCGGCTCCGGTGGCGATCCGGTTGATCAGCTCATCGGAGTGCACCAGGTCGCCGTCGGTGTGCCGACGGCGGGCCCACCACCGGGCAGCTCCCGGCCGCGCGGTGGCGACCGCCGACGCCGGGTCCGCCGCTGGCGCGGACCGGTCCGACGCCGCGGTGGGCAGCGCACCCTCGGCCGGCGCGCCGGTGGGCAGCGCCGCCCCGTCACCGCCGCGCACCTCCGCCGACGCGACAAGGGGTACGTCGGCAGTCCGCTCGGCGTCACTCGGCCCGCTGTGCCGACCGTTGCCGTCCGGCTGCGCGTCCTCCTCCGGGGCTGCCGCTTCGACCTCTGCGGGCAACTCCGTCGACGGGCTGGCTTCCAGTACGCGCCGCAGGTCGGCGAGGAGGCCGAGTCGCTCGGCGGAGTTGTGGTCGGACTCCGGGGCGTACACGGCCACCGTGTCGTTGCGGTGCTTGGCGTCGTACATCGCCACGTCGGCGTGGCGCATCAGGGTGGCGAAGTCCTCACCGTGCTCGGGGAAGAGAGCGATTCCGATCGACCCGCCCACGTCCAACGGCAGCCCGTCGAGCGGCACCGGCTCGGCCAGCGCCTGGACCACCCGGTCGGCCAACTCCCGCGCCTGAGCGACGTCGGTCAGCCCGGTCATCACGATCGCGAACTCGTCACCGCCGAGCCGGGCGATCATCTGTGGTCGGGGCTGCATGTCGGTCAGCCGGGCGCTCACCTCGACCAGCAGCCGGTCGCCCACGGCGTGGCCGAGGGCGTCGTTGACGTTCTTGAAACGGTCCAGGTCGATCAGCAGGAGCGCGAGCTGCCCGTCGGGTTCGCCGCGTGCGGTCCGCTCGGCGTGCAGGTGCACCTGCTCGGCGACCTCCGCCAGCAGCGCCTTGCGGTTGGGCAGCCCGGTCAGCGGGTCAGCGGCGGCGAGGTGCTGCTGTTCGTTGGTCAACCGCGCCATCCGGTAGACGGCGAAGAGCGGCACCAGCACCAGCGGGATCAGCGCGGCGCTGACCCGCGCCGCCGCGACCAGCACCGGGGCGAGCAGCAGCAGCGAGCCGGTGGAGAGCAACTCGAAGCCGAGGCCCTGGCGGAGGGTGGGCCACCACCGGTCCCCGAAACGCAGCCGCACCGCCCAGCTGACCAACCCGTAGTTGACGACGAACCAGGCCAACGCGGCACCGCCGACGGCGGCCACGTCGGTCCAGTGCAAGCGCCCGCCGGAGAAGATGGTGCCCGAGCCGAGCTGGATCACCCCGTACGCGGCGGCGAGGGCACACACGTACTGGCCGACGTTGAAGGCCGTACGCCACGCGGCGTGCCGCATCCGCCAACCCGAGACGACCACGCCCACCGCCTGCACCACCACCGCCGGGCCGAGACCCCAGCCGAGCAGGATCGCGAAGGTGAAGCAGGTGGACGGGAACACCGCCGACGTCTGCCGGCGCCCCGGTGGCACGAACGGGCGCGCGTCGCAGACCACAGCGAGCGCGGCCATCGTCCAGAACGCCACCGGCAGGTCGGGCAACTCGTCGGGGAGCGTCGCGAGTGGAACGGCGGCGGTCAGCGCGGCGACCGCCAGGATGCCGGCGACGAAGGCGGCGAACGGTGCGACCCGTCCCGCAGGAAGCGAGTTGCGTGGGTCGGCGACCTCCACCACACCTCCTGACCGACCATCGGCGTGCCGGTGCGCGCGCCGTGACCCAATGAAACGCCCTCGGCCCCCAGTTTCCCGGTATGACAGTCACGAATCGGTCGTAGTCGTAATTAAGTTGGTATACGCGGCCAGTCGCCGTGCCCAGCGACCGGCCGGGTCACTCCCCCAGCTGAGCGACCTCGCGCGCGGCGTCCGGGCCCGCTTCCAGCAGAAGCCGGAACCCGTCCTCGTCGAGCACCGGCACCTTGAGACTGACGGCCTTGTCGGCCTTCGACCCGGGGTTGTCCCCCACCACCACGAAGCCCGTCTTCTTGGAGACCGACCCGCTGACCTTGCCGCCCCGGCTCTGCACGGCCTCGGCGGCCTGGTCGCGCGAATAGCCGGCGAGGGTGCCGGTCACCACCACAGTCAACCCCTCCAGCGGGCGCGGCCCCTCGTCGACGGCCTCCTCCGCCATCCGTACGCCGGCCTCGGCCCACTTGCGGACGACCTCGCGGTGCCAGTCCACAGCGAACCATTCCCGGATGCTGGCGGCGATGGTCGGCCCGACGCCGTCGACGGAGGACAGCTCCTCCTCGGTGGCCGCGTCGATGGCGTCCATCGAGCGGAAGTGCCGGGCGAGCGCCTGGGCAGCGGTCGGGCCGACGTGCCGGATGGAGAGCGCCACCAGCACCCGCCAGAGGTCCCGTTCCCGGGCGACCGCGAGATTGTCCAGCAACTTGGTGGCGTTGGTGCCCAGGCTGCCGTCCTTGTTGACGAAGAACGGCGACCGGGACAGTTGCTCGGCGTCGAGGTGGAAGAGGTCGCCCTCGTCGCTGATGATCTCCGCGTCGAGCAGGGCGGCGGCGCCCTTGTAGCCGAGCACCTCGATGTCGAAGCCACCCCGACCGGCGAGGTGGAACACCCGCTCCCGCAACTGCGCCGGGCAGCTGCGGGTGTTGGGGCAACGGATGTCCACGTCGCCCTCCTTCGAGGGCGCGAGCGGAGTGCCGCAGGCCGGGCAACTGGTCGGCATGACGAACGGCCGGGCGTCGGCGGGCCGCAGATCGACCACCGGGCCGAGCACCTCGGGGATCACGTCGCCGGCCTTGCGTAGCACCACCGTGTCGCCGATCAGCACCCCCTTGCGCTCCACCTCGCGGGCGTTGTGCAGGGTCGCGAGCGCGACCGTGGAACCGGCCACGCGCACCGGCTCGAGCACGGCGAACGGGGTGACCCGGCCGGTGCGCCCCACGTTGACGTCGATGTCGAGCAGCTTGGTGGTGACCTCCTCCGGCGGGTACTTGAAGGCGATCGCCCAGCGGGGGGCACGACTGGTCGACCCGAGCCGGCCCTGGATGGAGACCGGATCGACCTTGACCACCACGCCGTCGATCTCGTGCTCGACGTCGTGCCGGTGCTCGGCGTAGTAGGCGATGAACTCCGCCACGCCGGCCAGATCCGGGACGACCCGCCACCTGTCGCTGGTCGGCAACCCCCACGACCTGAGTGCCGCGTACGACTCGGACTGCGCCGTGGGCTGGAACCCACGACGGGCGCCGATGCCGTGCACCACCAGGCGCAACGGCCGGGTGGCGGTGACCCGTGGATCCTTCTGTCGCAGGCTGCCGGCTGCGGCGTTGCGGGGGTTGGCGAAGGGCGCCCTGCCCTGCTCCACCAGACCCGCGTTGAGATCGGCGAACGCCGCGATCGGGAAGTAGATCTCGCCGCGGACCTCCACCAACTCGGGGACGTCCGGGAATTCGGCGGACGGGACGAGCTGGCTGGGCACGTCCCGAATGCTGCGCACGTTTGCCGTGACGTCCTCACCGGTGCGCCCGTCGCCCCGGGTGGCGGCCCGGACCAGACGGCCGTTCTCGTAGGTCAGGTTGATCGCCAGCCCGTCGACCTTCAGCTCGCACAGGTAGGGCACCGGACCGCCCGCGTCCCGTTCGACCCGCTCGGCCCAGGCTGCCAACTCTTCGTCGGCGAAGGCGTTGTCGAGCGAGAGCATCCGTTCGGCATGGGTGACCGGGGTGAAGTCGGTGGAGAACGTGCCACCCACCCGCTGGGTCGGCGAATCGGGCGTCCGCAGCGCCGGGAACTCCTCCTCCAGTGCCTCCAGCTCACGCAACTGCCTGTCGAAATCGGCGTCGGGGATGGTGGGCGTGTCCAGCACGTAGTAGCGGTACTGGTGCTCGGTCAACTCCTGACTGAGCGCGGCATGCCGTTCCCGGGCCTGCGGCGTCGGCTCAGCCCCGGCCGCCGCCTCCTGCGCCGGGCTGACCTGCTGACCGATCTGCTCCTCGGACACACCGCCACCTTCGGACACGCCTGCGACCTCCCTGATCACGCTACTCCGGCACCGTATCGGGCCGGTGGGACAATCCGCCGCCCACCCGCGCCCGAAGCGACCCTGCCCTCAGCCGCGTCCGGTGATCCCGTGACGCTCGGTAGCCGTCGGCCGGCCGTTCCAGCTACCGACCCACCGAGTGGCGGCCGGCGTGGCGTCGTCGAGGCGTGCGTGCGGGGCGGCGGCGGTGTGGTTGGCGGGCGGCACGGGCGGCGGCGTGCAAGGATCGCCGGACGGTGCGACCGGCGGGTCGCCGCAACACGGAGGTACGGATGCGCGAGGCACTGCTCTGGGCGGTGGCGATCCTGCTGGCCGTGGCGGCCGGCTGGGCGTGGAACAGTTGGCGGCACCGGGTGGCCAACCGGCGTCCGGGCACCCGGCCGGATCGGGGCGACGCCGGTGGCCGTCGTTCCACCCCGCCGCGCCCCCGTGGCGCCGAACGGCCCTCCACCAAACCCCGGTCGCGCGACACGGACCGGCATGGCGACGCCCCGGCGGCCGGCGAGATCTGGTGGGCCGACGTGCCGTACGCCGACGGCACCGGATCGAAGGTGCGCCCGTGCCTGGTCCTGCGTGCCGACTCCCGGGGCGCCGACGTCCTGAAGATCACCAGCCAGGACAAGAGCGACCGGGACGACCACGTCCGCATTCCGACCCGGGACTGGGACCCGGGCGCAGAGCACGACAGTTACCTCAGCCTCACCGAGCCGATCCGACTCAACTCGGCCGCCTTCGCCGACCACGCCGGCCGCTGCGACGCGGACCTGTGGCGGAAGGTCCGCAGCCTGCGCCACCTCCCCACCTCCTGACCACCCCGCGTGGCCGCCCGTCGACCACCCTCGACCGCCGTCATGCCCGCCCGCCAGCCGAGATCGACTCGGGTTCCTGAAAGTCGCGGTGTCCCGAGCTCTCGGATGCCACGGTTTACAGGAACCCGAGTTGATCATGAGCGGGGGTCGGCCGTGCGGGCCGGGGCAGACCACGCCGGCCGCGGCAGTCGGGGCAGACCGCCCCCAGCCGCGCCGGTCGGGGCACACCACGCCGGCCGGGTCAGTCGGGGCAGAACACACGCCGGCCGCGCCGGTCGGGGCAGACCACCCCAGCCGCGCCGGTCGGGGCAGGCCGGGCCGGATCAGTCCCAGGTCGCGCCTAGTGTGGCGAGCTGGTCCGCGTACTCGATGCGGTTGACCCATTCCCGCGGCCAGGCGGTCATGCCGGCGGCCGCGCCCACGAACGCGCCGGCCAGGGCGGCGATCGAGTCGGAGTCGCCGGCGGTGGTCGCGCCCCGGGCCAGCGCCGAGACCGGGTCGTCGGCGTGCCGTACGGCGCAGAGCAGCGCGGTGGCCAGCGCCTCCTCGGCCACCCAGCCCTCCCCGGTGGCCTGGCACGGGTCACCACCGTCGTCCGGCTGCGCCAATGTGTCTGTCAGTCGACCCAGCACCGCCAGGCACTCGTCCCAGCCTCGCGCGATGAACTCCTCCGGCGAGCCGACCCCCGGGCGCTGCCAGAGGTCGCCCAGCCACCGCTCCCGGTAGATCCGGCGTTGGGCGAGCGCCCGCTCGGTGAGCAGCGCGGGCACCTCAGGCAGGGTGGCGCCCGCGCGCAGCACGAAGACCGCATAAGCGGTGAGTTCGCTGGCGGCCAGCCCGGTCGGATGGCCGTGGGTCAGCCCGGCCTGCAACTGGGCCAACCCGGCGAGCGTGTCGAGGTCCACGTCGAGCAACCCGACCGGGGTGACCCGCATGTTGGCCCCGCAGCCCTTCGACCCGCTCACGGTGGCCTCCTGCCAGCGCACCCCACGGCTCAGCTCGGCGCAGGCGCGCAGGCAGGTCATGCCCGGGGCACGGTTGTTGTCCGGGCTGACCGCCCAGGCCAGGAAGCGTCGCCGCAGCAGTGGCTCGACCGCTTCCGGCGTGAACGACGGCGCCTCGTGCAGCGCCCAACCCACCGCCAGGGCCATCTGGGTGTCGTCGGTGACCAGTGCGGGCTCGCCGACCAGCTCGCGTGGACCGGTCGGGCCGTACCGGCGCTCGATCTCGGCGACGGTCAGGAACTCGGTCGGCTTGCCCAGCGCGTCACCGTAGGCGAGGCCGAAGAGCGAACCGGAGGCGCGAAGCGCAGAGGTGTGGATCACGGCGGCCATGATGCCCGGCCGTCGCAACCCACGCCGGTCCGGCCAGCTCTTCCGAAACCGGCGCCCTAGGGTCTGTGTCAAAGCCCCTGGCCGGCCTGCGGCGGGCCCAGGCGACGACCGGCCGCGTTGGAGCTCCGCCCGGATACAACACCGGTATCCGAACGAATCTCCGCCTTGCCGGACCGCCGCCTGGACTCCACCTCGGCTCGACCGAGGACTTTGACACAGGCCCTAGTCCCAGCAGAGGCAGAACGGGTGGCCGGCCGGATCGGCGTAGACGCGGAAGCCCTCACCCTCACCTGGCAGCCGCCGCGCGCCCAGCGCGAGCGCAGCCTTCTCGGCGGCCTCGATGTCGTCCACCGTCACATCGAGGTGGAACTGCTGTGGGCGCTCGGGATCCGGCCAGACCGGTGGGCGCAGGTTGAGCGCCCGTTGGAAGGCGAGGCGCGGCTGGTGACCGGGCGGGCCGCCCAGCACCACCCAGTCGTCATCGGAGTCGCCCTCGTCGAACGGTACGCCGAGCAACTCGGCGTAGAACGCCGCCAACGCCCGCGGATCCGGGCAGTCGATCACCACTGAACGCAGCTGTCCAATCATGACCGTCATCCTGCCCACCGGGTACGACAGGAAACCTCAGTCCTCGGCGAGGCGCCGGCCGGCGTCCCGGCACGCGGCGAGCACCGCCCGCGCGTACTCCGGGGTGGCACCGGCGAGGCCGCAGGCCGGGGTGACCACCACCTGTTGGGCCAGTTGGCGACGAGGGAAGCCGAGGCGGTCCCAGACCTGGCGTACCCGCTCGGCGATCTGCGCGGAGTTCGGCGCGCCACCGGCCGACGGCGGCCGGGTCGGTGCGGCCCCGGCCAGCAACCCGAGGCCGGCGTCGATCGCCTCGCCCAGCGGGTCGAGCTTGGTGACCAGGTCCAGGTCGAGGGCTACCGCGACGGCGCCGGCGGAGCGGATCAGCTCCAGTGGTACGTCCGGGGCGCAGCAGTGCACCAGCGTCGGCACGCCGACCGCCTCGACGACAGTGCGCAGCAGGGCGGCGGCGTCCACCGAGTCGACCGCCCGGTACGCGCCGAACCCGCTCTCGGTCGGCACCCGCCCGGCCAGCACCGTCGGCAGTGACGGCTCGTCCAGTTGCAGCAGGACCGACGCCTGGGGCAACCGGCGGGCGACCGCCGCGACGTGCGCGCGAAGCCCTTCGGCGAGGGAGCCGGTCAGGTCGCGGACCGCGCCGGGATCGCGCAACAGTCGACCACCGATCGGCAACTCCAGCGAGGCGGCCAGCGTGAGCGGGCCGGCGGCCTGCACCTTCATCGGCCCGGCGTACCCCTCGGCCTGCTCGGCGAGCTGGTCCAGGTCGCGTTCCATCAGGTCGCGGGCCCGGCGCAGGTCGCGGCCCGGGCGTGGGGCGACCCGCCACCGCCCCGCGTACACCTCGACCGGCAGCTCGACGAGCAGTCCGGCGGACCGGCCGATGATGTCCGCTCCGGGGCCACGGGCCGGCAACTCGGGCAGGTGGGGCAGCTCGGGAAGCTCACCGAGGACCACCCGCTGAGCCTCGCCGATGTCGGTGCCGGGCAGCGAGCCGATTCCGGTTGCCGCGCCGGCCGGCCAGGGCCACGCCTGATCTGTCACGGGCGAAGGCTATCCCGCGAACACCCGGGCCGTGCGGTCAGCCGGTGATGGTCGCGGAGCCGAGGACCACGTCGCCGGCCGGATCCGGTCGGTACGCCACCACTGCCTGACCGGCGGCGACGCCGCGTACCGGTCGGCGCAGCTCGGCGTGCAGCCGGTCACCGTCGAGGGCGACGGTCGCCGGCACCACCTCGCCGTGCGCGCGCAACTGCACCTCGCACTCGACCGGGGCGTCCGGCCGGGCGCCGCCGGTCCAGACCGGACGTACGGCGTGCACGTCGGACACGTCCAGGGCCTCGGCCGGGCCCACAGTCACCGTGTTGGTCTTCGGCGTGATGGAGAGCACGTAGCGTGGCCGACCGTCCGGGGCGGGCCGGTCCAGGTGCAACCCGCGACGCTGCCCCACCGTGTACGCGTACGCGCCGCTGTGACTACCGACGACAGCGCCGGTGGAGGCGTCCACCACGTCGCCGGGTGCCTCACCGAGCCGGCCGGCCAGGAAGCCGCGGGTGTCCCCGTCGGCGATGAAGCAGATGTCGTGTGAGTCCGGCTTGTCGGCCACGGCCAGGCCACGCTCGGCGGCCTCGGCGCGGACCTGCGCCTTCGTCAGGTCACCGAGCGGGAAGATCGACCGGTCGAGCTGCTCGCGGGTGAGCACGGCAAGCACGTACGACTGGTCCTTGGCCAGGTCGACACTGCGCCGCAGCAGCCCGTCCGCGCCGAGGCGGGCGTGGTGCCCGGTCACCACCGCGTCGAAACCCAGGGCCACCGCCCGGTCCAGCACCGCCGCAAACTTGATCTTCTCGTTGCAGCGCAGGCAGGGGTTCGGCGTACGACCGGCGGCGTACTCGGCGACGAAGTCGTCGACCACGTCCTCGTGGAAGCGGTCGGCCATGTCCCACACGTAGAACGGAATGCCGATCACGTCCGCCGCCCGCCGGGCGTCCCGGGAATCCTCCAGGGTGCAGCAGCCGCGCGCCCCGGTCCGGTAGGTCTGTGGGTTGCGCGCGAGGGCCAGGTGTACGCCGGTCACGTCGTGCCCGGCCGCCACCGCCCGTGCCGCCGCCACGGCCGAGTCAACCCCACCCGACATCGCCGCCAGAACCCTCACTGACCCACTCCCCTTCCCGTCCCCGCCCGTTCCCCCACAACAACCCTATCCACCAGCCCCGAACCCCCCGCCACCCCACAAACCCAACCCCAAAGCCCACGCCCACGCCCACGCCCACGCGACCTTGCACTTTCTGCTGCGACATATGCCGCACAAGACGCGAACAGACGACAGAAAGTGCAAGATCGCGGAAATCAGAGGGTGGGGGCCCGGGGCGAGGGGGTTTAGCGGGGGGTGCGGAGGGCTGCGGCTCGGCGGGCTCGGTCGACTGCTGCCGGGAGGGCCGCGATCAGGGCGTCGACGTCGGTCTGGGTGCTGGTGTGGCCCAGTGTGAAGCGCAGCGAGGAGCGGGCACGGTCGTCGTCGGCACCCATCGCCAGCAGCACGTGCGAGGGCTGGGCCACGCCGGCCGAGCAGGCGGAGCCGGTCGAGCAGGCGATTCCCTGCGCGTCGAGCAGGAGCAGCAGCGCGTCGCCCTCACAGCCCGGGAAGGAGAAGTGCGCGTTGCCGGGCAGCCGATCGGTCGGGTCACCGTTGTAGATCACCTCGGGCACCGCCTGGCGGACCCGCTCGATCAGGTCGTCGCGGAGCGCGGCCACCCGGGCCGCGTACTCCTGCTGACCCTTCACCGCCGTCTCCACGGCGACCGCGAAGGCGACGATGCCTGCGGTGTCCAGGGTGCCGGAGCGGATGTCGCGTTCCTGGCCGCCGCCGTGCAGCAGCGGCGTGGCCGGCACGTCCCGGGCGAGCAGCAGCGCGCCCACTCCCATCGGGCCGCCCAACTTGTGCCCGGTGACGGTCAGCGCGGACACCCCGCTGGCGCCGAAGTCGACGGGCACCTGCCCAACCGCCTGGATGGCGTCGGTGTGGAAGGGCACACCGTGTTCGGCGGCGACGGCGGCCAGCTCGGCCACCGGCTGGACGGTGCCCACCTCGTTGTTCGCCCACATCGCGGTGACCACGGCCACCTGGTCGGCGTGCGCGGCCAACTCGGCGCGCAGGGTCTGCGGGTCGAGCCGACCGACGGCGTCCACCGGCAGCCAACCGACCTCGGCGCCCTCGTGCTGGGCCAGCCAGTCGACCGCGTCCAGCACCGCGTGGTGCTCGACGGCGCTGGAGACCACCCGGCGGCGGTCGGAGCGGGCTGCGCGGCGGGCCCAGAAGACGCCCTTGACCGCGAGGTTGTCGCTCTCCGTGCCACCACCGGTGAAGATCACTTCAGAGGGCCGCGCGCCCAGCACAGCGGCCACCTGTTCGCGTGACTCTTCGACCCGGCGGCGGGCACGGCGGCCCGACGCGTGCAGGGAGGACGCGTTGCCGACCTCGCGGGCGGTAGCGACGTACGCCTCCAGTGCCTCATCGAGCATGGGAGTCGTCGCCGCGTGATCCAGGTAAGCCATCACCGTTCAGCGTACGGCCGACACCTTGGGGACCGGATGCCGGAGGGGACTGCGCGCACGGGCCGGGGCGGAACTCCACCCCGGCCCGACGCGTGCGGGCCCGGTCAGGCGGGCACCGCGGTGACGACGATGTTGTCGCGGTACTTGCGCGCCTTGGCGTCGAACGGCCCACCACAGGTGATCAGGGTCAGCCGCGGCTTGCCGTCGCGGGCGAAGTACCGGTCCAGCGGGATCTTGGTCTTGTCGTACTCCTCCCGGGCCACGACCCGGTACTTGCGGGCCTCGCCATCACTGCCGGTCGCGGTCAGGGTGTCGCCCTGATCGAGCTCCCGCAGCCGGAAGAACGCGCCCTTGCCCTGCTGGGCGCTGTCCACGTGACCAGCGATGACGATCGAGCCGGCGTTCGCCTCCAGGCCGGGCCCGTACCGGTACCAGCCGATCTTGTCGACGCTCGGCGGCACCTCGAAATCGTTTGTCCGCTTGTTGATGCCGACCGCGTTGATCGTGGCGGTGACGTCGATCGCCGGGATCACCAGCCGCACCGGCGGGACGATCTCCGCCCCGGCCGGCAGTTCGCCGACTGTCACCGGGACAGACTGGCCATCGGCCGCGCTGGCCGACGGGGTCGGGGTGGCGGTCGCGAGGTTGGCCGCCTCGTCGCCGCCCACGTCCTCGGCCGGCTGGGAGCCGCACGCCACGAGCGTGGCGACGGTGAGCGCGGCAACGCCGGCGGCCAGGGCCGCCAGCGCGCCGCGATTGCGCACCGTCACTTGCGGCCGGTCCGCGCGGTCGCCATCCGCACCCCACCACCAAGGAGCAGGAGTACGCCGGCGCCGGTGAGCACGTACCACCAGGTGTCCACGCCCGTGCCGGCCTGACCGCCGTCACCGCTGGGCACGCCACCCGGGGCGGAGTGCAGGCCGGTGATGGTCTGGGCCACCACGTCGAGGGTCTTGCCCTCGGCGGAGCCGATCGCGTAGACGATCGTGGCGGTGCCCTCCTTGAGGTTGAGGTCCGCCGGGCCGATGGCCACGGTGTCGGTGCCGGCCAGCACCACGTCCGCCTTCACCTCGCCCGCGTCGACGTCGCCCTTGGCCTCGTTCGGGTTGGTGAGGTCCTCGAAGACCGGCTTGCCACCGGCGCGGACGTCGACCGCCGGAGCGGCGGCGGTGTGCCGGACGATCAGCCGCGCCTTGCCGGCGTCGACCTTCGAGACGTCGTTCACGAACGGGGTGATCTTCGGCTGGCCGGCGGCGTCGAGGTGGGCCGCGATGCTGATGTTCGCACCGCCCGGCACCGCGGCGTTGTCGACCTTGAGGATCGCGCTGCCGATCGGCTCGCCCGGCTTGGTGAGCGCGATGTCGTAGTCGCCCTCCTCCAGGTTCAGCGGGCCGGCGACGTCACCGGGCTTGAAGTTGTCCAGCGTCTTCTTGCCGTTGACGTAGACGTCGACCGGGGTGTCCGGAATGCCGTGCACGACGGAGACCTTCGACGTGGCGGCGTACGCCGGGCCGGCGGTGAGCCCACCGACGCCGGCGAAGGTCAGCGCGGCTACCGCGCCGCCCGCGGCGACCCGACGGAAGTACGAGAGCTGCATGTCTGCCTCCTGGTGATAACTGCTGATTCGTCAGGCCTGGCTTGCAGAACGGGTTACGCCGGCTGTCGGACGGGTGGATGCGCCCCGGAGGCACTTTTCTTTTCTGGCCCCGACCGCATCCGCAACGGGGTCGGGAGACGAAGAGCAGGTGAGATGACATCGACCGGGGAAGTGGGGCGGAGACTGTGGCAGCTACAGTCGGGTATGCCCCATCGAAGGCGAGCCGCCCGATGACGGCGCTACGACAGGAACCGGACCCTCCGGTGGACGACCTCGACCGCAGGTTCCGTGACGGCGACGACGTGGCGCTGCGCGAGGCGTACGACCGCTACGGTCGTGCCGTGCTCCATCTGGCCACGTCCATGCTGGCGAACCGCAGCGACGCCGAGGACGTCACCCAGGCGACGTTCGTCGCCGCCTGGTTGGGCCGCGACACGTTCGACCCGTCCAAGGGGTCGCTGATCGGTTGGTTGCTCGGTATCGGCCGGCGGAAGGTGATCGACCGGATGCGCGCCTCGGCCCGGGAGACCCGGGTGGTGGAGACGGTCCGACAACTGCCCGAGCCGGCGCAGACCGAGCCGGATCCGGACCGCGTGGTGGACCGGTTGGTGATCGCGGACGAGTTGGCTCGCCTCCCGGACGACCAGCGACGGATGCTGGAGCTGGCCTTCTACGACGACCTGACACACCAGCAGATAGCCGCGGTGACCGGTGTGCCGTTGGGCACCGTGAAGAGTCACATCCGACGCGGCATGGCGAGCTTGAAGCGCAGATGGGAGGTGGACGGTGCAGCACCTGGACCACGACCGGCTGGTATTTCTGGCACTCGGTGAGAGCGAGGCGGACAACGGGGAGAGCGCCCACCTCGCCACCTGCGCTCTCTGCCGCGCGGAGGTCGCGAGCCTTCAGCAGGTGGCGGGGCTCGGCACCGAGACGCAGGGCCTGGCCGACCTGCCCGACCCACCGGAGCACGTCTGGCAGGGCATCGAGGCCCAGGTCAGGGCGGCGGAGGCCGGGCCGTTGCTGACCGAGACCCGCCGACACCGGGTGCCCGGGCAGGCCGACACCACGACGGCCGGGCAGGCCGACACCACGACGACCGAGCGGACCTCCGGCGCGGCCGCCGGGTCGACGGTGACCCGGCTGGACCCGGCGCGGCGATCCCGCCGGGGTCGCGGCTGGTCCGGTTGGGTGGCCACAGCGGTGACCGCGGCCGCCGCCGCGGCGGTCGCCGTCGTGGGCACCGTCTCGGTGCTCCGACCGGACGATCAGACGCCCACCCCGACGCCGGTGGTGGTGGCGAGCGCTCCGCTGGCCGCGTACGGCGCGACCCCGCCGACGGCCAAGGGCGACGCCCGGGTTTTCCAGGACGGCCAACTACATCTGCATGTGGCGAATCTCCCGAGCGTCCCCGGGTACTACGAGGTCTGGCTCATCAATCCGACGACCATGGAGATGTTCTCGGTCGGCACCCTGGGTGGCGGCGCGGACGCCCTGCTACCCCTGCCTCCGAATGTCGACCTCAAGAGCTACTCGGTGGTCGACGTCTCCGCCGAGCAGTACGACAACAACACCCGCCACTCCGGCGACAGTCTGCTGAGGGGCTCCCTGACGGGCTGATCGGCGGGCCGGCGCAGCTCCCCGGCTCGCCGATCAGCTCCCTTACGGCAGTGGGCGCCCGTGCGAACGGGCGGCCACCGACGTATCGCTGGCTTACTTGCGCTTGCGGATCTCCTCGGCAGCCTGCGGGACGATCTTGAACAGGTCGCCCACCACCCCGAAGTCGGCCAGCTCGAAGATCGGCGCCTCGCCGTCCTTGTTGACCGCGACGATGGTCTTCGAGGTCTGCATGCCGGCCCGGTGCTGGATCGCGCCGGAGATGCCGAGGGCGACGTAGAGCTGCGGGGAGACCGTCTTACCGGTCTGGCCCACCTGGAACTGGTGCGGGTAGAAGCCGGAGTCGACGGCCGCGCGGGACGCGCCGACGGCGCCGCCGAGCAGGTCGGCGAGCTCCTCGACCAGCTTGAAGTTGTCGGCGTTGCCGACGCCCCGACCCCCGGAGACGACCACGCCGGCCTCGGTCAGCTCGGGGCGGGAGCCCTTCTGCTCGGCGACCCGCTCGACGACGGTGGCCAGCTTGTCGGTGTCGGTGACCGACACACTGAGCTGCTCGATCGCCGGGGTGGCCGCCGCCGGGGCGGGGGTGACCGAGTTGGGCCGGACGGTGACCAACGGCAGGCCCTTGGTGACCTTGGACTTGACGATGGTGGAGCCGGCGAAGGCGATCTGGGTCGCGGTGCCGTCGGCGTCCAGGCCGACCACGTCGGTCAGGATGCCGTTGTCGAGCTTGACGGCGAGCCGGGCGGCGATCTCCTTGCCCTCCTGGGCCGACGCCAGCAGCACGGCGGCCGGCTGCACGCGCTTGACCAACTCGGCCAGCACCGTCGCCTTGGGGGCCACCAGGTAGCCGTCGATCTCGTCACCCTCGGCGGCGTAGATCTTCTCCGCGCCGTACTCGCCCAGCTTGCCGCTCAGCGCCTCGGCGGCACCGGCGCCGCCGAGCACCACAGCGCTCGGGGTGCCCAGCTCACGCGCGAGGGTGAGCATTTCCAGGGTGACCTTCTTGACGCCGAATTCCTTTGTGGCTTCGACGACGACGAGAACCTCGGACATGTCAGACCCCCCTCTCACACGAACTTTTCGGTGGCGAGGAACTCGACCAGCTTGACGCCGCCCTCGCCCTCGTCAGTGATCTTGGCGCCGCCGGAGCGCGGGGGGCGCTTGGTGTGTTCGACGACGGCGCTGGTGGCACCGTCGAAGCCCACCTCGTCGGCCGCGACTCCGAGGTCGGCCAGCGAGAGCGTCTGCACCGGCTTCTTCTTCGCGGCCATGATGCCCTTGAAGGAGGGGTAGCGCGGCTCGTTGATGGTGTCCCAGACGGAGACGACGGCCGGGGTGGCGGCGGTGACCACCTCGTAGCCCTCCTCGGTCTGCCGCTCGACGGTCAGCGTCGTGCCGTCGACGGTGAGCTTGCGGGCACCGGTGAGCGCCGCGACGCCCAGCCGCTCGGCGATCATGTGCGGCATGACCTGGACCCGGCCGTCGGTGGACTCGGCACCGCAGATGACCAGGTCGGCGTTGAGCTGACCGAGCGCGGCGGCGAGCACCTTCGAGGTGGCGACGGCGCACGAGCCGTGCAGGGCGTCGTCCAGCACGTGCACGGCCTTGTCCGGGCCCATGGAGAGCGCCTTGCGGATCGACTCGGTAGCCCGGTCCGGACCCATGGTCAGGATGGTGACCTCGCCGCCGTGCGCTTCCTTGATCTTCAGCGCCTCCTCGATGGCGTACTCGTCCATCTCGTTGATCACGTTGTTCGCCGAACCGCGGTCGACGGTGTTGTCGTCATTGCGCAGGTTGCGGTCCGCGCCCGAATCAGGCACCTGCTTGACGAGTACGACGATGTTCATCGCGCTTCGACGACCCTCCTGTGTGGTGTTGCGATTCGCTCGCCCGGTATGGGGCGCAGCGTCGCGCGTCGGTCGACGCCAGGTCAACCGCGGGCGGTTGTGCAGTTGCCCACGGCGCAATGTTACCTGCCAGTAGGTTGCACTCCCGCAGCACTCAGAGTGACACAGCTCACCGACGCGCGGCCGGTCAGGCCGGCTCGGCCAACGCGACCCGGATCTGGTCGATGGCCGCCGCCTCGGCAGGCACCACCCCGTCGTGCGCGCGGGCCACCTGGTCCGCCGCGGCCAACACCAGATCGCGGTACGCGTCCACGTCGCCTGGGGACTTCTCGCGCAGGATCCGCACCGCCTCACCCAGCGCCGGCAGCACCACCGACTCGATCTCCAGCTGCGAGTCCCGCGGAAGTCGCGGCAGCGGGCCGGTGGTCAGCGCCTCCTTGACAGTGCCACTGGCGTCGGCCAGCGCGCCGGAAGCGGCGATGCTCTCCCGGATCACCCCCAGCACACCGGGATCGGCGTTGGAAACCAGGAAGACGGCACCGAAGGCACCGGTCTTGAGGGTCAGGCGCTCCTCGTCCGTCAACCGCTGTTCCATGATCACGGAGTGTAGACGTACGGGGTGGTGGTGGTGACCGCGACGAGGCCGAGCCGTTGGAGGATGGGCCGGCTGTCCTCGGAACAGTCGACCTGCATGAGCGTCCGACCCCGCTGCTCGGCGAGCCGCGCCCGGTAGTTGACCAACGCCCGGTAGATGCCCTTGCGCCGCCACTGCGGCAGGGTCGAGCCACCCCACATCGTGGCGAAGCCGGTGTTCGCCGGGAACCGCACCCAGCCCGCGC
The DNA here is from genome assembly GCF_040648775.1 of Micromonospora sp. NPDC049089. NCBI lineage: Bacteria > Bacillati > Actinomycetota > Actinomycetes > Micromonosporales > Micromonosporaceae > Micromonospora > Micromonospora sp. NPDC049089. The sequence continues at coordinate 1,752 of NZ_JBEZEH010000052.1, read as the reverse complement.
TCACCACCGTCCCACCCGCCTCGGCCACCACCACGGTGATCGAGTTCGGGTCGGCGTCGATCTCCTTGGCCAGTCCCGTCACGAGGTGCGAGCGATCCTCCTGCCAGACCTCCTCCTCCATGGCGGCGATCCGCTCCAGGTCCTCCCGGGCGGTCACCTCACGCAGGCGTACCCCCTCGGGAACGACAGGCAGCGCGGCGGCCAGCGGGGCGACCGGCCCGACCACGACGGTCTCGCGGTCCTCCGGCACGAAACCGGCAGCGCGCAGCCGGTCCGCCAGATCGGCCGGCTCGTCGTGCTCGTTGAGCTTCCACTCGACAGACTGGCCGCGCTCACGGAACAGCTGCACCTGCCGGGCGATCAGCTCGTCCAGCGCGTCACCTGTCAACCCGCCCAGGGTGCGGTAGGTGAGGAACCCGCCGGCGTCGAGCCCGATGATGCGGACCAGCGGCCCGTCCCGCTCCACGGAAACCCCGGCCGGAACCGGGTCGGGGATCTCCGGGCGGAGTTGGTTGTCGTAGGCGTCGCGCAGCGTCTGTACGTCGAGATCAGTCACCGGACCAGGCTAAGCGGGAAGGGAAACGGATATTCTCCCACTGTGTGGGAGGCGATCAGGCGGTGGTTCGACCCGGCGGAGGCACGCGCTGTCGGTGAGACACCGGACTACCGGTTCTCCCTGGCCAACGAACGGACCTTCCTCGCCTGGCTACGCACCGGGTTGGCACTCGTCGGAGGCGGGCTGGCCACCGCGCAGTTCCTGCCACCCCTGCCGATGAGCCACCTGCGGGAGGTGATCGCGGTGTCGTTGCTGCTGCTCGGCGCGGCGGTCGCGATCCGCGCGGTGGACCACTGGGCGCGTACCGAGCGGGCCATCCGGCTCGGTCAGGAGCTGCCCGCGTCCCGGTTTCCCGCCATCCTGGCGCTCGCCGTCGGCGTCGGCGCCTTACTGCTGGTGGTCGCCGTCCTGCTCCGCGCAGTCGGCGGGCGGTGAGCACCGGACGCGATCCCGGGCTGCAACCGGAGCGGACCCGGCTGGCCTGGCGGCGCACCCTGCTCACGGTGACCGTGGTGAGCGTGCTCGCCGTCCGGCTGGCGGCGACGGGCGGCCCGACCGGTGCGCTGATCGCCGGCGGCACCGTTCTGGTGTGGGGCACCCTGCTGGTGCTCTGCTGGCCCCGGGGCACCGGCACCGGTCCGGCCCGCACCGGCGGCCGGACACTGCCCCTGGTCACCGTGGGCACCGTGGTGCTGGCGTTACTGGGGGTGCTGCTGGTCCTGCGCGGACTGGGGTGACGCGCGCCGGTGAGTCATCATGGGTGCATGGCCCGGCTTGGCGTACTCCTCTTCCTGGTGCAGATTGTCCTCGCCGTCTGCGCGCTGATCAGCTGTCTCTCCGCCGAGGAGGGCAAGATCCGCGCCCTTCCCCGGATCGCCTGGGTGCTGATCATCTTGTTCTTCCCGCTGGTCGGCTCGATCGCCTGGTTCATCGTCGGCCGGGAGCCCAGCGCCGGCGCGGGCAAGGGTTGGCCGGGCGGCGGCGAGCGGCAGCGTCCTCGGCCGGTGGCCCCCGACGACGACCCGGAGTTCCTGCGCTCCGTCGAGGAACGCGCCCAGCAGCAGGACCAGGAGCTGTTCCAACGCTGGGAGGAAGACCTGCGGCGACGCGAGGACGACCTGCGCCGCCGCGACGGTGAGCCGCCGCGCGAGGGCGACCGACCGGAGGTGTGAGCGCACCGCCGCCGCCGGCGCGGG
>NZ_JBEZEH010000051.1:0-33216 GCF_040648775.1 Micromonospora sp. NPDC049089 | reverse complement strand
CCCCGAGTCGTTCTCCAGCTGCATCCCGACGATCGGGTCCTCCTGCTGCCCCTCGGTGGTGCGCGCCTCGACGTAGAGGAAGCCCTCCCGCGAGTACGACCTGGTGGTGCCCACCGGCGTGGTCGGCGCCGTGGGGATGGCCGGGCTCACCCTCGCCGGCGGGTACGGCCCGCTGTGTGGCAGGTTCGGTCTGGCCCTGGACAACCTGCTGGGCGCGGAGGTGGTTCTCGCCGACGGCCGCCGCGTCACCGCCGACTCCCGGCACGACGCCGAGCTGTACTGGGCGTTGCGGGGCGGCGGTGGCAACCTCGGCATCGTCACCGAGCTGCGCTTCCGCGCGCACCGGCTGCCCGGCGTGCTGGCCGGGATGATCATGTTCGCGCTCTCCGAGGCGCCGGCCGTGCTGCGCGGCTATGGCGCGCTGGTCGCCGAGGCTCCGGATGAGCTGACCGTGATGGCCGGCTTCCTGCCCGGCCCGGCCGGCGAGCCGGTGATCTTCGTCTGCCCGTTCTACAGCGGCTCCGACCTGGACGCCGGGGCGCCGTGGATGGACCGGCTGCGCGCGCTGGGCACCCCGCTGGTCGACCAGATCGGCCCGATGCCGTACGCGGACGCGCTGCGGATGTTCGACGGTGGGATGGTCGACGGCAACCACTACCTGCTGCGGACCCGGTGGTTGCCCGCGCTCACCGACGGCGCTGTGGACACGCTCGTCGACGCGGCCCGGCAGGTCACCTCGCCGTTCTCCGCGCTGGCCGTGCACCACTTCCACGGCGCGGCCACCCGGGTCCGATCCGCCGACACGGCGTTCGGGCTGCGGGCCGATCACCTGATGGCCGAGATCATCGCGGTGTGGGCGCCCGGCGACGACGCCGGTCCGCACCGCGAGTGGGCCGAGCGGACCTCCGCGGCGCTCGCCCCGCACGCCCTGCCCGGCGGGTACCCCAACCTGCTCGCCCCGGAGGAGACCGACCGGGTCCGGCTCGCCTACGGCGCGAACTGGGCACGGCTGCGCCGGGCCAAGCGCCGCTACGACCCCCGCCACCTGCTGCACGCGGTGCCCACCCTGCCACCCCCGGAGCACCCCGAATGAGCAGCCGCCCGCGGTATCCCGAGGTACCCGGAACGAGCCGCCGCCTGCCCTCCCCGGGGCACCCGGAATGAGCCGCCGCCGGGAGCACCCCGACAGCGCACGCCGACGGAGGCGTACGATTCCCGGCGCGCGGTCGCTGATGCCCGTCGCCACAACGTTCCCGGTGCGGTTCCGCCCGCCGGCCCGACGCGCGCCGCGCGTCGTTGGACAACTGTTCCGCTGCCTGCAAGGGGTCGGCCCCGAGTCCGACCTGAAGGAGAGACTAGCCTGATGGGCGTGACACGCCGCGTAAAGATCGTCTGCACTCTGGGTCCCGCCACCTCGTCCCCGGAGCGCATCCGGGGTCTTGTCGAGGCCGGCATGAACGTGGCGAGGCTCAACTTCAGCCACGGCAGTCACGCCGACCACGAGGCGGTCTACCGACTGGTCCGGGAGGCGTCGGAGGCAACGGGAAAGCCGGTCGCCGTCCTCGCCGACCTGCAGGGCCCCAAGATCCGGCTCGGTCGGTTCGCCGACGGCCCCCACGAGTGGCGCACCGGTGACACCGTCGTCATCACCGGCGACGACGTCCTCGGCACCAAGGAGCGGGTCTCCTGCACCTACCGCAAGCTGCCGCAGGAGGTGAAGCCCGGTGACCGCCTGCTGATCGACGACGGTCGGGTCGCCGTCGAGGTCACCGACGTCACCGGCAACGACATCCGCTGCCTCGTCACCGAGGGCGGCCCGGTCTCCAACAACAAGGGCGTGTCGCTGCCCAACGTGGCGGTCAGCGTGCCCGCCATGTCGGACAAGGACGCCGAGGACCTGCGCTTCTCCCTCGGTCTCGGTGTCGACCTGGTGGCGCTCTCCTTCGTCCGCTCGGCCGAGGACATCAAGCTCGTGCACGGAATCATGGCCGAGGAAGGCGTGTTCCGGCCGGTGCTCGCCAAGGTCGAGAAGCCGGAGGCGGTCGAGCACCTGGAGGCCATCGTGCTGGCCTTCGACGGCGTCATGGTCGCCCGCGGTGACCTCGGTGTCGAGATGCCGCTGGACGAGGTCCCGCTGGTGCAGAAGCGCGCCGTGCAGCTGTGCCGGGAGAACGCCAAGCCCGTCATCGTGGCCACCCAGATGCTCGACTCCATGATCGAGAACTCCCGCCCCACCCGCGCGGAGGCCTCCGACGTCGCCAACGCGGTGCTCGACGGCGCGGACGCGGTCATGCTCTCCGGCGAGACCAGCGTCGGCAAGTATCCGGTGCTCACCGTCAGCACCATGGCCAAGATCGTGACGACCACCGAAGCCGGTTCCATCGGGGTGCCGCGCCTTCAGCACGACCCGCGTACCCACGGTGGCGCCCTCACTGTGGCCGCCTCGTCGATCGCCCGGGCCATCAATGCCAAGGCGCTCGTCGCGTTCTCGCAGACCGGCGACACCGTGCGACGGCTGTCCCGCCTGCACTGCGACCTGCCGCTGCTGGCCTTCACACCGGTCCCCGAGGTGCGCGACCAGCTCGCCCTCACCTGGGGCGTGGAGACCTTCCTGATGCCGTTCGTGCAGCACACCGACGACATGTTCCGCCAGGTCGACCAGGCGCTGCTCGGCCTCGACCGGGCCAACCCCGGTGACTACGTGGTCATCGTGGCGGGTAGCCCGCCCGGCACCCCCGGTTCGACCAACACGCTGCGCGTACACCAGCTCGGCTCGCTGGTCGACGCCGCGTCGGCTCGGGCCCTGCAGTGAGCGACGGTCGGGTCGCGGTCGGCCAGGCGGCGGTTGACCAGCTGCTGGAGGTGCTGGACCTCGACCCGACCGGCGAGATGACCTTCCGGGGGATGAGCCCCCAGGTCGGCCCACAACGGGTGTACGGCGGCCAGGTCGCCGGTCAGGCACTGGTCGCCGCCGGCCGCACCGTCGACCCGGAGCGGTTCGTGCACTCGCTGCACGGTTACTTCGTCCGCCCCGGCGACCCGGTCGAACCGATCGCGTACGAGGTGGAGAACATCCGCGACGGCCGGTCCTTCTCGGTCCGCCGCGCGGTGGCCCTCCAGCACGGCAAGCCGATCTTCTTCATGTCGGCGTCGTTCCAGCGGGCCGAGGAGGGCTTGGACCACCAGGTCGCGGCCCCGCTGGACGTACCCCCGCCGCAGGACGTGCCGACGATGGCCGACCGGCTCTCCCGCTACCCGGAGCGGCTGGGCATCTGGGGCCAGATCCCACGACCGATCGATGTGCGCTACGTGGGTGAGCCCGGTTGGGTCCGCCCCGGTGACCGGCCCGCCGACCCGCACCAGCGCGTCTGGATGCGCATCGACGGCAAACTGCCCGACGACCCCCTGCTGCACGCCTGCGCGCTCACCTACGCCTCGGACCTCACCCTGCTGGACTCGGTGCTCTCCGCGCACGGCGAGGTGTGGGGGCCGGGTGGGTTGGTCGGCGCGAGCCTGGACCACGCGCTGTGGTTCCACCGGCCGTTCCGGGCCGACGAGTGGTTCCTCTACGACTGCCTGAGCCCGTCGGCGTCCGGTGCGCGGGGGCTGGCCACCGGCCGGATGTTCACCACGGACGGCCGGCAGATCGGCAGCGCCGTCCAGGAGGGTCTGCTGCGCCGCGTCGGCGCCTGAGGCTGTCGCTCGGCCTCGCCGGGTGGTTGTCGCTCAATCCCGTCGCTCGTCCCCGCCAGGAAACTGGCGGGGATGACGTGGTTCAGGCCTGGTAGATGGCCTCGCCGGCGATCTCGATCTGCACCGTCTTGCCGACCAGCACCCCGCCGCTCTCCAGGACGACATTCCAGAGCAGACCGTAGTCCTCACGGTTCATCTCGGCCGTCGCGCTGAATCCGAAGATGTTCTGCCCGTACGGATCCTGACGGGCACCACCAAAATTCACCACCAGGTCGACGGGCCGGGTGATCCCCTTCACTGTCAACTCACCGGTGAGGACGAATCGTCCGGGAATGCCGTCGGACTGCGGCGGAACAATGTGACTTCGGCCTCGCCCGCCCAACCGATGGTTGCGCAGACGCGCCCACTGGAATATAGGGTCCTCGTTGCCCTGCCACTTAATGCCGGTGCTTCGATATTCGAGGGTGGGAAAACGCTCCACGTCGAGGAAGTCGGCACTCTTGAGATGCGTGTCCCGGTCGACACTTCCGGTGGTGATGCTGGCCGACATGATGGTGGCCGTCACCGAGGAGAGCAGCGGGTCCTCCGCCACGAAGATCTCCGCCGTGGCCTCGGCGAACTCGCCGCGCACCGGGCTGACCATCATGTGCCGGGACAGAAAACCGATCCGCTTGTGCGCCTGATCGAGAAGATAGGTGCCGGCCACCGGGATGGTCATGCCGTCCCAGGTGCGTGTGGCGATATCGGTCATCGTGTTGCCTTCCCCCCGAGCGCACCCGGGTGTTTATCAATATGTTGCTGGCGGCCGGGTAAACGGCCAGACATTCGTACTCACGCCCAGCATAGGGACGCTCCGGAACGGCATTTCCGCCGCCACCGCACGGTGGATCATGACGGACTTCAGCAGTCCCGACCGGCGGCCGTCCAACGGTCCCGGCCGGGTTCCAGCGGCGCTACTTCCCATCGATGCGTGGCCGATCGGCCGAGGGTCGCCCGCCCGCCCGGTTGACCAGCGACTAACCTTGCCGACATGCGCCTCTCCGCTCGGGTCGACTACGCCCTCCGCGCGGCCGCCGAACTCGCCGCGACGGCCAGCGGCCCCGGGCGCGGCCGGCCGGTGACGGCCGACCAGATCGCCCGCGCCCAGGAGATCCCGCCGAAGTTCCTGGAGAGCATCCTTCTCCAACTGCGTCGGGGCGGCATCGTGCACGCCCAGCGTGGCCCGGAGGGCGGCTACTGGCTGGCCCGCCCCGCCGAGGAGATCTCCCTCGCCGAGGTCATCCGGGTGATCGACGGGCCCCTCGCCCACGTACGCGGGCAACGCCCCGAGCAGCTCGGCTACCACGGCCCGGCGCAGGCCCTCCAGGAAGTCTGGATCGCGCTACGGGCAAGCGAGCGGGAGATCCTGGAACTGGTCAGCGTCGCTGACGTCGCCGCCGGCAACCTGCCCGCGCGGGTCACCGAGCTGGCCGCCGACCCGCGCGCCTGGATCTGAGCGCCGGCTCGCCTCCCGGCCACACGTCCGCGTCCCATCCACCGATCGGGGGCTTGACCCTGGCTGCCCCATCCCGCATTGTCGACCAAGTCGATAGGAGATGCCGAAAAGTCTGGGGGCGCTCGTGCGCAAGCTGTTGGTCCTCGCTCTGGTCGGGCTCGTCGCGCAACTGATCGATGGTTCGCTCGGCATGGCATACGGCTTGACCTCGTCGACTCTGCTGCTGGTCGCCGGGGTCGCCCCGGCCGCCGCCTCGGCCTCGGTGCACCTGGCCGAGATCGGCACCACGCTCGCCGCAGGGGTGGCGCACTGGCGGTTCGGCAACGTCGACTGGCGGGTGGTGACCCGCATCGCCCTACCCGGCGCTGTCGGCGCCTTCGCCGGAGCCACAGTGCTCAGCTCCATCTCCACCGAAGCCGCCGCACCGTGGATGGCCGGCATCCTCTTCACGCTCGGCGCGTACCTCCTGATCCGCTTCGCCCGACCACTGCGCACCGACCGGGTCGGCGGACGGCTCCGCGGTCGTTTCCTCGGCCCCCTGGGCCTGGTCGCCGGCTTCGTCGACGCGACCGGCGGCGGCGGATGGGGCCCGGTGGCCACCCCCGCGCTGCTGGTCTCCGGCCGCATGGAACCCCGCAAGGTGATCGGCTCCGTGGACACCGCCGAGTTCGTCGTGGCCGGCGCGGCCAGCATCGGCTTCCTGATCGGGCTGGGCTCGGAGGGATTCCTGCTCCCCACCGTCGCCGCACTGCTCATCGGCGGCCTCATCGCCGCCCCGCTGGCCGCCTGGCTGGTGCGAATCGTTCCCGCCCAACTGCTCGGCGCGGCAGTCGGCGGCGTGATCGTGCTGACCAACGCCCGCACCCTGATCCGCTCCGCCGAACTGGACGGTCCGGCCCGCCCCGCCCTGTACGCCCTGCTGGCCGCCGGCTGGCTGGCCGCCCTGGTGTTGGCCGTCCGTGCCCTACGCCGTACCCGCCGCGCCCGCGCCGAAGCCGCCGCCGCTCCCGCCGTTGCTGTCGGTGTTCCCGCCGAGGCCTCCGACGCTGCATCCGTCGGCGAGGTCCCTGCCGATCTGGCCGCAACGGGTACGCCCACCCCACGCTGAACCGCGCGTTGCGCCCGTCCACCCGCCGATGCCGGCTCGAACGTCGTCATCGGCGCGACTGACTCACCAAGATCGCGCAACATCCTGGATGTAGTGGCATCCCAGCTCGTCGTGGCCACTACATCCAGGATCGAGCGTGACCTTGACGGCGGTGGGCGCCCCAATCCTGGCCCCGGTTGGTCGGGCACGGTGTTCGTCCCCAAGGTCCGCACAACATCACGGATGTTGCTGCCTCTCGCGCGGCGGAGGCAGCAATATCGGCGAAGTTGCGCAGACCTTGGCGTGGGCGCGCGGCGTGGCCGGGGGAGCGCTTGGGGCGATGGCGGGTCAGGGGGTGAGTAGGGTGGTGGCAGTCTCGGAGAGCAAAGTCCAGGCTTCGTCGGTGTGCGCTTCGGTGGTCTGGGGCGAGCCGACCGCCAGCCGCAGCGTGTAGCGGCCGGCGACCCGGGTGTGCGTGAGGTGCACGCGTCCGGTGGCGTTCACCGAGGCCAGCAACGCCGCGTTGGTGTCATCGTCGGCCCGCAGTCGGAAGCAGACCAGTGAGAACGGGTGCGCCGCGACCACCTCGAACCGGTCGTCGGCGCGGACTCGCTCGGCGAACCGTTCGGCCAGCGCCACCCCGGAGCGGATGTGCGCCCGCAGGCCTTCGGCGCCGTACCAGCGCAGCACGAACCACAGCTTGAGGGACCGGAACCGCCGGCCGAGCGGCACCTGCCAGTCCCGGTAGTCGATCACCGCGCCGGATTCTGAGGCCGCGTTGCGCAGGAACTCCGGCAGTACGGTCAGCGCCTCGATCAGTTCGGCCCGGTCGGCCACCCAGAACGCGTCGCAGTCGAAGCCGGTGAGCAGCCACTTGTGCGGGTCGAAGCAGTAGGAGTCGGCGTACTCCAGGCCGGCGTGCGTCCACCGTAGTTCGGGGCAGACGGCGGCGGCGCCCGCGTACGCGGCGTCCACGTGCAGCCAGATCCCGTACTCGGCGCAGATGGCTCCGATTTCCAGCAGCGGGTCGATGGCGGTGGTGGAGGTGGTGCCGATGGTCGCCACCACGATGGCCGGTACGTCACCGGCGGCCAGGTCGGCTTCGATGGCGGCCCGCAACGCGCCTGGCAGCATCGCCCCGGTGTCCGGGTCCACCTCGACCGACCGGGTGCCGTCGCTGCCCAGCCCGGCGATCCGCACCGCCTTCTCGATGGACGAGTGCCCGTGGATGGAGGTGTAGGCGCGGTAGCGCCGGTCGGTGCCGGTGTGCCGCCAGCGTCCGCCGCTGGCCCGGTGCAGTGCGGCCAGGGTGGCGACCAGCGTCGCTGAGGACGCCGAGTCCTGGATGACCCCACCGCCGGCGCCGGTGGAGCGGAACCGCTGTGGCAGGTCCATCAGGTGGGCCAGCCAGTCCATCATCACCGTTTCCAGTTCGGTGCAGGCCGGGCTGGAGGCCCAGAGCATGCCCTGTACGCCAAGCCCGGAGCTGACCAGGTCGCCGAGCACGCTCGGGCCGGAGGTGTTGGCAGGGAAGTAGCCGAAGAAGCCCGGGTGCTGCCAGTGGGTCAGCCCCGGTACGACGATCGAGTCAAGGTCGGCGAGGATCGCCTCGACCGGTTCGCCGCCGGTGGTGGGGGGCTCGCTGGGCAGGGCGGCGGCCACTGTGCCCGGGGGGTCGGCCGGGGCGACCGGTCGTTGCTCCACTGTCGCCCAGTAGTCGGCGATCCAGTCGACGACGGCGTGGCCGGCGCGCCGGAACTCGTCGGGATCCATGTGTGGCGCCATCTGATCAGTTGATCATGCTGGCGTGCTCGAAACAAGGGGTCTGCCGGATCGATGCTCATAACACATCATATCCGCCATCGCCACTCCCCTGTAACGCCGACAAAGATATGGCCGGGCGGTTGACCTTGCAGAAAGTTCACGCTAGGTTCGGTGTCCAAGAAGGTTTGTTTCATGGAAGGAAGGCAATAGCTAATGGCGAAAAATCGGGGGATTGCTCGGCTGGTGACGGCGGGGTTCTTGACGACTGCGGCGGTGGCTGCTGCGTCACTTTTCGGCGCTGGCCCGGCGCTGGCCGGCAACTGTTCAATCGCGGGCTGTGGCGTCGTGCGCAATGATTCGGCACACCCGGTGTCTATCGCGGACTGGTGCGACGGGACTGGCTCCTGCGGCAAGACTTACCTGCTCAAGCCAGGTGAAGTGTCCACCAAGTACAAGAAGGACACTGACACGTTCGCTTTGCAGTGCACCGGCAACTACTACCGTTACACCGGTGACTTGCTGCAGACGTCGGCCGCCTACAAATGGATCCGGATCTCCGATGGCAACTCCGCGCGCATCGTCAATCAGAACTGCTGACTAACGCGATTTAGAAGATGCCCGGCTCGACGGATGAAGTGTCCGCGGGCCGGGCTTTGCGTGTGCTCTGATCAGATATGCTGATGTGGCGGTCGACAATTCTGGTCGACTTCCTGGCACTGTAGTCGACTCTCTGTGCGGTGGGCTGGGTCCCATGCTCGTCCGTGTCGATTCCTCAGGACGCCCCTCGTCCCGCCAACGGCAGTCGCCACGTGCAACGATGTGACAGGCATCGATGTTGCGTCTCGGAAAGCGCTTGCCATACGATGCGCGGTGAGTCGGATCCGTGAGTTCCAGGGCGTTCCACCCCGATCAGATCGCCGTCCGCCGTCGTCGCGGTTGGTTGGTCCACTGTGCTTCCCGGGCAGGGCCGGTGGGTCGTGGCGATCATCACCGGATCCCCGGAGGCAGCGCATGCACCCGTCCAGACATCGGCTGATCCTGCTCGCGGCCACGACGGCGGCCACCGTCGTGGCCGGCACCCTCGGCGCGGTCGTCGCCTCGGCCGCCGCCGTCGGCTGCCGAGTCGACTATCAGATCACCAACCAGTGGCAGGGCGGCTTCGGCGCCAACGTCACAGTCACCAACCTCGGCGACCCGGTCAACGGGTGGGCCGTCACCTGGTCGTACGCCGCGGGCCAGCAGGTCACCCAGGCGTGGAACGCCGCCGTCACCCAGTCCGGCGCCCAGGTGACCGCGCGCAATGTCGACCACAACACCGCCATCGCCACGAACGGCAGCGCGTCGTTCGGCTTCAACGGTTCGTGGACCGGCAGTAACCCGGTGCCGGGCAGCTTCGCGCTCAACGGCGCCACCTGCACCGGAGCCCCACCCACCGACGAGCCGACCACCCCGCCGCCCACCACCCCACCCCCGACCACGCCTCCACCCACCACCCCACCCCCGACCACGCCTCCGCCGTCGGCCGGCGTGGTGCAGATGGAGAAGCTGGACCGAGGGCTGGTCAGCGTCCGCTCCGGCAGCGGCAACCTGGTCTCCTGGCGGCTGCTCGGCACCGAGACCACCGGGGTGGAGTTCAACCTCTACCGGGGAACCACCAAGGTCAACGCCACCCCGATCACCGGTGCCACCAACTACCTCGACAGCGGTGCGGCGGCCGGCTCGGCGTACACGGTGCGGGCTGTGGTGGGCGGCGTCGAGCAGGCGGCGTCGGCGCCGGCGTTGCAGTTCGGCGCGGGCTACCTGGACGTGCCGTTGCAGGTGCCGGCCGGGGGCACCACCCCGAGCGGGGAGGGCTACTCGTACAGCGCCAACGACGCCTCGGTGGGTGACCTCAACGGCGACGGCAGCTACGAGATCGTGCTCAAGTGGGACCCGTCGAACGCCAAGGACAACTCCCAGTCCGGCTACACCGGCAACGTCTACGTCGACGCGTACACGCTCACCGGCACCCGGTTGTGGCGCATCGACCTGGGCCGCAACATCCGGGCCGGCGCCCACTACACCCAGTTCCAGGTGTACGACTACGACGGCGACGGCCGTGCCGAGGTGGCCATGAAGACCGCCGACGGCACCCGCTCCGGCACCGGTCAGCTCATCGGTTCGTCGTCGGCGGACTACCGCAACTCCAGCGGGTACGTGCTCAGTGGCCCGGAGTACCTGACCATGTTCAACGGGCAGACCGGCGCGGTCGCCTCCACCGTCAGCTACGACCCGCCGCGCGGCACCGTGTCGTCCTGGGGCGACTCGTACGGCAACCGGGTGGACCGGTTCCTCGCCGGCACGGCGTACCTGGACGGGCAGCGCCCCTCGCTGATCATGGCCCGGGGTTACTACACACGCGCGGTGATCGCCGCCTGGGACTTCCGCAACGGCACGCTGACCAAGCGCTGGACGTTCGACTCGAACTCCTCCGGCAACGGCGCCGCCGCGGGTCAGGGCAACCACCAGCTCTCGGTGGCCGACGTCGACGCCGACGGTCGCCAGGAGATCGTGTACGGGGCCGCCACCATCGACGACAACGGCCGGCTGCTCCACTCGACCGGCAACGGTCACGGCGACGCCATGCACGTGGGGGACCTTGACCCGGGCCGCGCCGGCCTGGAGGTGTTCAAGGTCGACGAGGACGCCAGCAAGCCCAGCTCGTACTTCGCCGACGCCCGAACCGGTCAGGTCCTCTGGTCCACTCCCGCGTCCGGTGACAACGGCCGGGGCGTCTCCGCGGACATCTGGGCCGGCAGCCCCGGTGCGGAGTCGTGGTCGTCTGCGGTCGCCGGACTGGCCAACACCAGGGGGCAGAACGTGGGACGCAAGCCGTCCTCGGCCAACTTCCTCGCCTGGTGGGACGGCGACCCGGTGCGGGAACTGCTCGACGGCACGAAGATCGACAAGTACGGCACCGGCGGCGAGACCCGGCTGCTCGACGGCAGCGGGGTGGCGTCCAACAACGGCACCAAGTCCACGCCGGCGCTCTCCGGCGACATCCTGGGCGACTGGCGCGAGGAGGTGATCTGGCGGACCACCGACAGTCGGGCGCTGCGCATCTACAGCACACCCACCCCGACCAGCACCCGCATCTACACCCTGATGCACGACCCGCAGTATCGGGTGGCGATCGCGTGGCAGAACACCGCCTACAACCAACCGCCGCACCCGGGGTTCTTCATCGGCAACGGAATGAACAGGCCACCCACGCCGGACATTCACCTACGTTGATGAGAAACCCTGGCGGTCCCGAGCGGGGTCGCCTAGGGTGGCAGGCACCGGGCCGCAGCCGCGGAATCCGCTCAGCTCCGGCCCGGTGCGCCACACCGCGGCATTCCCAACCCGTCCCGACCGGGAATGCCGTACCACCACCGGAACCAACATTAGGCACCGTCCGGGTCGGCGGGGTGACGCTGACGTGAAGATCGTGTTTCACGCGCCCCGGCGTAGACCGCCCGCCACCTGCTCGGCGATCAACTCATACGACCGCACCCGGTCCTGCACGTCGTACACCAGCGTGGTCAGCATCAGCTCGTCCGCGCCGGTGCGCTCCACCAGGTCGGTCAGCTGCCGACGCACCGTCTCCGGCGAGCCCATCGCCTGGCCGTCACGGCGCGACACGACGAACTCCCGCTCGATCTCCGAGTACGGGTAGGCCGCCGCCTCGTCGGGCGTGGACAGCGGCTCCGGCCGCCCGGAGCGCAACTTCAAGAACGACAGCGCGCTCGGCCCGGCCAACCACTCGGCCCGCTCGTCGGTCTCCGCGCACACCGCGTTGACCGCCACCATCGCGTACGGCTTGTCCAGCCACTGCGACGGCCGGAAGTTCTGCCGGTACAGGGCCAACGCCGGCAGGGTGTTCTGGGAGCTGAAGTGGTGCGCGAAGGAGAACGGCAGACCGAGCAGACCGGCGAGCTGGGCGCTGAAACCGCTGGAGCCCAACAGCCACACGGCCGGCTGCTCACCGCGACCCGGCGTGGCGATGATCTGCCCCGGCTTCTCCCCGCTGAAGTAGTTCATCAGGTCCGTCAGCTCGCGCGGGAAACCCTCCGCCGACAGGCCCTCCATGGTGCGCCGCAACGCCAGCGCGGTCACCTGGTCGGTGCCCGGCGCCCGCCCGATGCCCAGGTCGATCCGACCCGGGTGCAACGCCTCCAGGGTGCCGAACTGCTCGGCCACCACCAGCGGCGCGTGGTTGGGCAGCATCACCCCACCCGAGCCCAACCGGATCGTCGAGGTGTTCGCCGCCAGGTGCGCCAGCAGCACCGCGGGGGCGGAGCTGGCGATCGCCGGCATGTTGTGGTGCTCGGCCACCCAGAACCGGTGGTAGCCCAACTCCTCGGTGCGGCGGGCCAGCTCGGTGGTGGCCTGCAACGCCGCGCCAGCGGTGGTGCCCTTGGCGACCGGGGCAAGATCAAGAACAGACAACGGTACGGTGATCACACGGTCAGCCAACCCGCCACCGACCGGCTTTGTTCCACCATGCGGGTTTTCGTCGCCCACCTCACCTACCGCTCAGCCCATCCCGCGCGCCTGCTCGAAGATCAGACTGGTCTGCGTGTGCTGCACCACCGGGTCCACCGCCAGATGGTCCAGCACGAAGTCCCGCAACGCGTCACCGGACGCCGCCCGCACATGCAGCACGTAATCCTCCGCGCCGGCCACGTGGAACACCGACACCACCCCCGGCAGCCGCACCGACCGCGCCCGGAACCCGTCCACCGCCGCCCGCTCGTGCGCTGTCAACCGCACCGACACCAACGCCTGCAACGGCAGACCGAGCGCCGCCGGATCCACCTCGGCGTGAAAACCACGGATCGCGCCGCGCTCACGCAGCGCCCGGGTACGCGTCAGGCACGTCGACGGCGCCACACCCACCCGCTCGGCGAGGGCATTGTTCGGCAGTCGACCGTCCGCCGCCAACTCGGTCAGGATCGCGCGGTCCACCTCGTCCACCGCCGAATACGGCCGCAGATCATTCGGTTCAAGGGGCATGACACCATCCTCGCCCGAACCCAACGCGGAAACCAATCCGATTCGCAGAATGATATGCCAATCTATTGCCTACCAGGCGGCAGATATTCGACGCTACCGACCATGACACCGATGGACACCCGGGCCGTACACGCCGGCCGCGACGACCTCCGCACCCTCGGCGTGCACGTACCACCCATCGACCTGTCAACCACCAACCCGCTGCCCTCCGTCGACGACGGCGGCGCCGCGTACGAGCAACTCGCCACCGGCGGCACGCTCCCCGCCGACGGCGGCGCCGTCTACCAACGGCTCTGGAACCCCACCGTCGCCCGCTTCGAAACCGCCCTCGCCGAGCTGGAAGGCACCACCCAGGCCGTCGCCTTCGCCAGCGGAATGGCCGCCCTCACCGCCACCCTGCTCGCCGCCACCCGCGACGACCGCCGCCACGTCGTCGCCGTCCGACCCCTCTACGGCGGCACCGACCACGTCCTCGCCACCGGCCTGCTCGGCACCACCGTCACCTGGACGCGCCCCGACGAGGTCGCCGCCGCCATCCGCCCCGACACCGCACTGGTCATCGTCGAGACACCCGCCAACCCCACCCTCGACCTGGTCGACATCGCCGCCCTCGCCGCCGCGGCCGGCGACATCCCACTGCTTGTCGACAACACCGTCGCCACCCCCGTCCTGCAACAGCCCGCCCGGCACGGCGCCACCCTCGTCCTGCACAGCGCCACCAAGAGCATCGGCGGACACGGCGACGTCCTCGCCGGCGTCGTCGCCTGCGACGACACCTGGGCCGTGCGCCTACGCCAGGTCCGCGCGGTCACCGGCGCGATCCTGCACCCCCTCGGCGGCTACCTGCTGCACCGCGGCCTGCAAACCCTGCCGCTGCGGGTCCGCGCCCAACAGGCAACCGCCGAGAAACTCGCCGGCTGGCTCGCCGACCACCCCGCCGTACACCGGGTGCACCACCCCTCGGTGGACGACCCGGCGGCGCTGGTCGGGCGGCAGATGTCCGGACCCGGCAGCCTGCTCGCCTTCGAGGTACGCGGCGGCGCGCCCGCCGCCGCCGCCGTCGCCGGTGCCTGCCGGCTCATCACCCACGCGGTGTCCCTCGGCGGCGTCGACACCCTCATCCAGCACCCCGCCTCCCTCACCCACCGGCCGGTCGAAGGCGACGCCAAACCCGCCGCCGCGCTGCTGCGCCTCTCCGTCGGCCTCGAAGACCCCGAAGACCTGCGCGCCGACCTGGCCCAGGCCCTCGACACGATCGCCTGACCGTCAGCGCAGCTCGCGGTTGCCCAACACCCGCACCGGCGAACCCTGCCGAGCCACCCGCAACATCGCCCGACCGATCCCGTCGGTGGTGGTGACCTGGTTCGGCAGCAACCGACGCAGCACCGGAAACAGCGGACGGGTGACCGCATACCCGAACCGGTACCACCGCGTCTTCGACACCGCCCCGTACGTCGGCTGGATGAACCCCGGCCGCGCCGCGTAACCGTTGGGCAGCAGATCCATGATCGCGTTCTCGGCACGCCCCTTGACCCGCGCCCACATCACCCGACCCTGCCCCGACGAGTCGGTCCCCTGCCCCGAGACGTAGACGAAGGTGACCTGCGGGCTCACCTGTGCGAACAACCGTGCCGCATCGAGGGGGTAGTCGTAGCTGACCCGGGTGTACGCGGCCTCGTCCAGACCCAGTGAGGACACTCCGAGGCAGTAGAAACACGCGTCGACACCTGTCAACTCGGCCCGCACCGCGTCCAACTCGCCCACGTCCGCGACCGTCAGCTCCCGCAGCTTCGGGTCCCGCGCACCAGTCGGTCGCCGACCGACAGTCAGCACCTCGCGCACGTCATCGGCGAGCAGGCACTCGCGCAACACACCCTGACCGACCATCCCGGTCGCACCGAACACAACCACCCGCATCAGATCGCACCCCTGTCGCCGCCACCGCCACCGGCCGTCCGGAGGCGCGTCAGCCAGGCTGCCACGGTCGGCGTGATGTGCGCGGTGCCGGTCAGGACTTGGGACCGACGTGCCGGTCCAACGTGGCGACGGCGTCGCGCCGCGCCACCGACAGCGAGTTGCGCCGGTTCATCCGCCAGGTGACGCCGAGCAGGTCGAGGCTCCACTGGCAGAGCCGCATGATGTCGGCAGACTCGTTGACGAACATGTAGCGCGGGTAGACGTAGGCCTTGCCGCGCACTGTCACCCGGTTGGCGAACCGACAGCCGTCGGAGTGGAACAGCCCGCGCAGGAAGTCACCTGGATGCGTCGCGACGATGTCCCGTTGCCAGTCGGCGAGAATGATCGGACGTTCGTGTTTCCTGCCGGGTCCGTGCTGAGGAAGCAGGCATGGCCAGTGCTTGCCGGAGCTTTGCACGCTGACGCAACCAGGCTGCCGGACGCGCTGGACCTTCGCCGCGAGCACCTGCCGCATGCTGGCGTCGCAAGCCTCGATCAAGCCCGGCCAACTACTGCTGCAAGCGATGCGCAGCACCGGTACCCGTGCGGAGGTGACGAGATGACCGTCGCCCAGGTAGAGGCCGAGCAGGTAGGGATATGCGGACGGATCTGTCTGATTCTTGACCTCAGGCCGGCAGCGAAAGCAACGAAGCTCGCTGCTGGACCTTCTCGGCTGGACCTGGTGCTTGCACCAGCCCCTGACCGTCGCGTACGGAAGTCGCAGACGTCTGGCAACCTCGGCGACCGTGCTGCCCGCGAGGTGCTGCTGCCGCGCACGAATGCGTAGTTCAGGAGGATGCACACGACGACTTTGGAACAGCCGTACGACACTTTTGGTGCCCCCGGTGGGATTCGAACCCACACTGTCGGAGGTTTGAGCTCCGCTTCTCTGCCGGTTGGAATACGGGGACGCTTGGCCGAATGCTCTGGTGGCCTTCCATAGGTTACCTACTACGCTGAGGGCGGCGACACCCGGTCGGGTTGGTGTCGGCTTATGACTGGTGGGGGTAGGGCTGGTGGCTGAGACGCCGACGGATGCCGAGCGTAGGCGCGTACTGATCGCCGAGGACGAGGCGCTGATCCGGCTGGACCTCGCCGAGATGCTCGTCGAAGAGGGTTACGAGGTGGTGGGGGAGGCCGGTGACGGCGAGACAGCCGTACGCCTCGCCGAGGAGCTGAAGCCCGACCTCGTCATCCTCGACATCAAGATGCCGATCATGGATGGGCTGGCCGCCGCCGAGCGCATCGCCGGCGCCCGGATCGCCCCGGTGATCATCCTGACCGCGTTCAGCCAGCGCGATCTGGTGGAGCGGGCGCGGGCGGCGGGCGCGATGGCGTACCTGGTGAAGCCTTTCCAGAAGAGCGACCTGGTCCCGGCGGTGGAGATCGCGCTGTCGCGTTACTCGGAGGTCGCGGCCCTGGAGGCCGAGGTCGCGAGCCTGACCGACCGCCTGGAGATCCGTAAGTCGGTGGAGCGCGCCAAGGGTGCGCTGATGACCACGTACGGGATGACCGAGCCGCAGGCGTTCAAGTGGATCCAGCGCACCGCGATGGACCACCGAATGACCATGAAAGAGGTTGCCGAGCGGATCCTCGCGGAGACCGCCGGCGGCGAGGTGACCCTCCCGGCACCCTGACCGGCGTCGACCCGTGTCGCGGCGGATGGGGGCAGTGCTCAGCGTTCTCGCCGTGCTGGTGACGGCCTGTGAGTCCTCGGCCTGTCCCGACTGTCCGGAGCCGCTGCCGGTCCGGCCGGCCTGGCAGTCGGTGGTCCTGCCGGACACCCCGGGTGTGCCGGGTCGACCGGTGCTGCGCGACGCCACCGCCTGTGCCGGCCGGTGGTACGTGGTCGGCGGCGTGGTCGATCTGGCCGGGGAGACCCGCCCGGCCGCCTGGAGCAGCCCGGATGCCATTTCCTGGGTGCCGCTGCCGACGGCGCCGGTGACGTTCTACGGCCGACAGCACGTGCTCTCCGCGGCAGCCTGCCGGGACGGACGGCTGGCGGCGGTCGGGGCGAAGAACGGGGGCGCGCACGGCAATCCCCGCACCGGCACCTGGAGGCAGGCGTCGGACGGCACGCTGCAGGAGGTGGACGCGCCCTTCGAGCGGTACGCCGGGCCGCGAGCGGTCAACGTGGCCCGGTTGGCGGCGGGGCCGCAGGGCTGGTTGATCGCCGGTAGTCGGATCGACGGTGCGGCGGTCTGGATCTCCCCGGACGCGGCCGCGTTCGCGCTGGTGGAGGGCGCGCCGGAGCTGGCCGGTGACGAGCGGGGGCGGACGGCGGCGTACGACGCGGTCGCCGTGCCGTCGGGTTGGCTGGTGGTGGGTTCGTTGCTGCCGCCCGGGGGTACGGCGCTGGTGCCGCTGGCCTGGTCCTCGGCGGACGGCCGGAGTTGGCGACGGGCCGCCCTGCCGGTGGTGGATGGGCGGGGGCAGGCGCAACGGGTGGCAGTGGCTGGCGGCGTGCCGGTGGCGGTCGGGCCGATGCGGGCTGGATTCGGCAGTTGGCGGCTGACCACGCAGGGCTGGCGGCCGGCGGGCGGATTCGGGGCGGCCGGACCAGGTGTGGCGTCGGCGGCCGGGCTGGTGGCCGTCGGGCAGAGGTTGGTGGCGGTGACGAGGGACGGGGACCGTCACGCACTGTGGCTCTCGGTCGATATGGGCGAGTCATGGCGGGCGGTGAGCATGCCGCGGCCCGTACCGGACAGCGGAGACACTGCGGTCTCGGTGACCTCGACTGGAGATCGACTGCTGTTGGTGGCCGACGATGGGAAAACGTCGCGTGCCTGGTGGGCCGGGGTGTCGGACCTTGATCGGTAGCTGATGGAAGCCCTTTGGCCGGCGCCGACGAAACGAAGGTGAAAAAGCTTCACAACCGAAGGTTCTTACAGGGATCGTTTCCAATCCGCCACGGCGTGTAACGGTTCGGTCAACCCGCTCGCTTGGGGCTTACGTCACAGCTCCACGGTGGGATAACGTCCGGCCCCAGACCGGCGACGACGGTCTGGTTCGTCCGCCCCCGCAAGGGCCAATAGCCAGCGGGTGGTTCGGACCATGGGACGAGGAGGGTTCGGGCCTTGAGGCAAAAGCTCGCGCGCGTTATCGGTGGGGTCGCCATGGTGGCGCTCGTCGCCGGCGGAACCGCATGCTCCAGTGGCGACGATGCGGCAGGCGGGGGCGGTGACTCCTGCGGCAACAAGATCGCATTCTTCGGCGCGCTGACCGGCAGCTCGGCCGCGCTCGGCATCAACGAGAACAACGGTGTCAAGCTCGCCGTCGACAAGTACAACAAGGAAAACGCCGACTGCAAGGTCGAGCTGGCCGCCCTGGACTCGCAGGGCAGCCCCGACCAGGCGCCTGGTCTGGCGCAGAAGGCGATCGACGACACCAAGATCCTTGGCATCATCGGCCCGGCGTACTCGGGTGAGTCCGAGGCGGCCGGCCCGCTGTTCAACGAGGCCGGCCTGGTGACCATCACTCCGTCCGCGACCCGGCCCAGCCTGGCCGACCAGAAGTGGAAGACCTTCTTCCGCGCGGTCGGCAACGACTTCAGCCAGGGCCCGGCGGCCGGCAACTACATTAAGAACGTGATGAAGGCCGACAAGGTCTACGTCATCGATGACCAGTCCGCGTACGGTGCCGGCCTGGCCGACGAGGTCAAGAAGGTCCTCGGCTCGACGGTCGTCGGCTCGGACAAGGTCCAGGGCGAGGGCAAGCAGGTCGAGTTCTCCGGTGTGGTCACCAAGGTCAAGGCCGCCAACGTGAAGGCGATCTTCTACGGCGGTTACTACCAGGAGGCCGGCCTGATCCGTAAGCAGCTCACCGCTGCCGGGGTCACCGCGCCGCTGGTCGCCGGCGACGGCGTCAACGACGGTGCGTACATCACCTCCGCCGGTCAAGCGGCAGCCGAGGGCACCATCCTCACCTGCCCGTGCCAGCCGGCCGCCGAGGCCCGGGGCACGTTCGTGCAGGAGTTCAAGGCGCTCCACGGCACCGACCCGGGCACCTACAGCGACACCGCCTACGACGCGGCGAACATCCTGCTGGCCGGCATCAAGGCTGGCAAGACCACCCGTGAGGGCCTGCTGGAGTTCGTGAAGGGCTACAGCGGCGAGGGTGTCGCGGCGAGCTACAAGTTCACCGAGACCGGCGAGCTGGACCCGGCACAGGTCAAGGTCTGGGCCTTCAAGGTCACGGGCGGCAAGGTTGTCCCGGACCAGGAGATCCCCAAGTCCTGATGTTGGTCGCTGCTACGGCGATTGAGTTGTGATCGCGGGTGCGGCCGGGAGCGGCTCGCTCCCGGCCGCGCCCCATTTTTCTCTCCAGACCTGATGGAGCGTCCCTCCCTTGGACTTCAATGGACTGTTCTCCAACTTCGGAGAACTCACCACGACCGGCCTGACCCAGGGCGCGATCTACGCCCTGGTCGCGCTCGGCTACACGCTGGTCTACGGCGTGCTGAGACTCATCAACTTCGCTCACTCCGAGGTCTTCATCGCCGGCGCGTTCGCAGCGATCTGGACCTGGAACGGCTTTGGACTCGACCAGAACTCACAGGTCAGCGGGATCGGCTCGATCCTGTTCTACCTGCTGGTGGCGATGATCGTCGCCGCCATCGCTTCGGCGGGCACCGCGACGGTGATCGAGCGGGTGGCGTACCGGCCGTTGCGTAAGCGCAACGCCCCGCCGCTGGCCTTCCTGATCACCGCGATCGGTGCCTCGATCGCGATCTCCGAGGCCTTCGGCATCTGGACCCGCCGACTGCCGGAGGGCGCGCCCAGTCTGGTGAGCAGCAAGCCGCTGTTCCACCTCTTCGGCGTGCCGATCGACTCGGTGCAGCTGCTGACGATTGGCGCGGCGCTGCTGATGATGGTCCTGCTGGACCTCTTCATCAACCGCAGCCGTACCGGTCGGGGCATCCGGGCCGTGGCCCAGGACGCCAACACCGCCGCGCTGATGGGTGTGAACAAGGACCGGATCATCCTGATGGTCTTCATCACCGGTGGTGCCATGGCCGGCGTGGCCGGTCTGCTCTACGACGTGCGAATCCAGACCCTGACCTACAGCGTCGGTTTCCTGCTGGGGCTCAAGGCCTTCACCGCCGCGGTGCTGGGTGGTATCGGTAACCTGCGCGGCGCGCTGATCGGTGGCCTGCTGCTGGGCGTGGTGGAGAACTACGCCGCAGGTCTGTTCGGCAGTCAGTGGAAGGACTTCGCTGCCTTCGCGGTGTTGGTGGTGCTGCTGATGTTCCGGCCGACCGGTCTGCTGGGCGAATCGCTGGGGAGGGCACGGGCATGACGACCGTCCTGGAGAGGGTGCGTTCCGGCCGCGAGGCGGCCGGAGAACGGTGGCGTGGCGCGCCGCGCTGGGTGCGCTGGGCGCTGCTGGTCGCGGTGATCGCGTTCTTCTACGCGCTGCCGAACAGGGAGTTCTACCAGTATCTCGGGCCGATCCCGACCCCCGGTGCGAACTTCACGCAGGTGCTGTTCACCGTCTCGATCTACGTGCTGCTGGCCGTCGGGTTGAACATCGTGGTCGGTTTCGCCGGCCTGCTCGACCTGGGCTACTTCGGCTTCTTCGCCGTCGGCGCGTACACCGTCGCGGTGCTGACGTCGCCGAGCAGCAACCTCAAGACGCTCTGGCCGTGGCTGCTCGTGGTGCCGCTGGCGATCGGGCTGACCATGCTCTCGGGTGTGATGCTCGGTACGCCGACGCTGCGTCTGCGCGGTGACTACCTGGCGATCGTGACGCTCGGCTTCGCCGAGATGATCCGGATCGCCGCGGTCAGCTCGGAGTTCCTCAAGGGACAGCGGGGCTTCAACCAGATCCCGCACCCGCCCGGCAAGTACGCCGACGGCAAGCCGTTCTTCGGCGTGCTGGACGCCCGGCCGTACTACTGGCTGGTGCTCACGCTGATCATCCTGGTGGTGATCGGTGTGCGGAACCTGACGAACAGTCGGGTCGGTCGGGCCTGGATCTCGATCCGGGAGGACGAGGACGCCGCGCAGCTGATGGGTGTGCCGACGTTCAAGTTCAAGCTCTGGGCGTTCGCCTCGGGTGCCGCGATCGCCGGCCTGGCCGGCGCGCTCTTCGCGGGTAAGCAGAACTTCGTCAACTCGCAGAACTTCGAGCTGCTCAACTCGATCATCATCCTGGCGGCGGTGATCTTCGGTGGTTCGGGCAACATCGTCGGCGCGATCGTCGGTGGTGGCCTGGTGGCGTACATGATCGAGCGGTTCCGCGGCATCGAGCTGTTCGGCGTGGAGCTGTACGAGTACCGGTTCCTGATCTTCGGTCTGGTCCTCGTGGTGATGATGATCTTCCGGCCGGAAGGCCTGATTCCGAACCGACGACGGGCGGCGGAGTTCAAAGACCGTCGCAAGGAGGTGATCGTCGGTGAGTGACACCGATCAGACGCCGGCTGTTCCGGCGCAGGCCGGCGCGCCGGCGGTGGAGGCGGTCCCCAACCGGGAGCCGCTGCTGGAGGTCGACGACGTCACGCTGCGCTTCGGCGGCGTGGTCGCGCTCGACAACGTCAACTTCACCCTCTACAAGGGGGAGATCCTCGGGCTGATCGGCCCGAACGGCGCTGGCAAGACCACCTGCTTCAACGCGATGACCGGCATCTACCAGCCCACCAAGGGTGAGATCCGGTTCCGTGGCGGCAAGATCAGCGGGAAGAAGCGCCACCAGATCACCCAGATGGGTATGGCCCGGACGTTCCAGAACATCCGCCTGTTCCCGGAGATGACCGCCCTGGAGAACGTCCAGGTCGGCGCGGACGCGCACCACAAGACCAGCGTGATCTCCGCTCTGTTCCGGTTGCCTCGGCACCGGCGCGAGGAGCGTGAGGGACGGGAGAAGGCCGAGCGGCTGCTGGAGTTCGTCGGCATCCGGCACCGGCTGCACGAGTTCGCCCGCAACCTCTCCTACGGGGAGCAGCGGCGGCTGGAGATCGCCCGGGCGCTGGCCACCGATCCGGTGCTGCTCTGCCTGGACGAGCCGGCCGCCGGCTTCAACCCGGCGGAGAAGGAGGAGCTGCTCCAGCTCATCCGGCAGGTCCGGGACACCGGCGTGACCGTGCTGCTGATCGAGCACGACATGCGCCTGGTCATGGGCGTCACTGACCGGATCGTCGTGCTGGAGTTCGGAAAGAAGATCGCCGAAGGGCTGCCCGCCGAGGTGCGGGACAACCCGAAGGTGGTCGCGGCGTACCTGGGGGTGCCGGACGATGTTGCTTGAGATCGACGATGTGAGCCTGCTCTACGGGCGGATCCAGGCGTTGCACGGCATCAGCCTGACCGTGGCCGAGGGTGAGATCGTCGCGCTGATCGGCGCCAACGGCGCCGGGAAGTCGACCACCATGCGGGCTATCTCCGGGATTCGGCCGATCGCCACCGGCAGCATCCGCTTCGAGGGTGAGGACATCTCCAAGCTCCGAGCCGACCTGCGGGTCCGGCGGGGGCTCTGCCAGGCGCCCGAGGGTCGGGGGATCTTCCCCGGCATGTCGGTGCTCGAGAATCTGGACATGGGGGCGTACACCCGGCGCGACCGCGCCGGGATCGCCGAGGACCTGGCCCGGGTGCTCGACCTCTTCCCCCGGCTGGCGGAGCGACGTAAGCAGGCCGGCGGTACCCTGTCCGGCGGCGAGCAGCAGATGCTGGCCGTCGGCAGGGCGTTGATGAGCCGGCCCAAGCTGCTGTTGCTCGACGAGCCCTCGATGGGGTTGGCGCCGATGCTGATCCAGCAGATCTTCGACATCATCAAGGAGATCAACGAGCAGGGCACCACCGTCCTGCTGGTGGAGCAGAACGCGCAGCAGGCGCTGGCCCGAGCGCACCGGGCGTACGTGCTCGAGACCGGCAGGATCGTCAAGACCGGAACCGGTGCCGAGCTGCTGCACGACCCGGCGGTCAAAGAGGCATACCTCGGCGTGGCCTGAGCGGCCGTCACACCCCTCACGCAAGGAGTGCAGAAATGTTCATTACCAACGGTGCCCGGCGGGCGGCGCTCGGCGCCGCCAGTGCGGCGTTGATCGCCCTCTCGCTGACGGCGTGTGGGGAGAAGGAGAACAGCGGCTCACCCGGTGCCGGCCCGACCGTCACGGCGGCGGCCGACTCGGCGCTGGCCGGGAAGGTGCCCGACGCCATCAAGTCCGACGGTGTGATCAAGGTCGGCACCGACTCGACGTACGCCCCGGCGGAGTTCCTCGACGCCGACGGCAAGACGGTGGTCGGCTTCGACGTCGAGCTGTTCAACGCGGTGGCGCAGAAGCTCGGTCTCAAGGCCGAGTACGAGTCGTCGCCGTTCGACGCGATCCTGCCCGGTGTCGACTCCGGCAAGTACGAGATCGGCGTGTCGTCGTTCACGATCAACGCCGAGCGTCTCAAGAGCGTCAACATGGTGAGCTACTTCTCCGCCGGCACTCAGTGGGTGACCAAGGCCGGCAACGCGGCCAAGATCGACATTGACAACGCCTGCGGCAAGAAGATCGCCGTGCAGACCGGCACCGTGCAGTTCGACGACATCACCGCCCGGTCGAAGAAGTGCACCACCGGCGGCAAGCCGGCGATCGCCATCGACCAGTACCAGGCGCAGAGCGACGCCACGGCCGCCGTGTTCAGCGGCAAGAACGACGCCATGCTGGCCGACTCGCCGGTCGGGGCGTACGCGGTGAAGCAGAGCAACGGTTCGCTGGAGCTGATCGGCGACATCTACGAGTCCGCCCCGTACGGCTACGCCGTCAAGAAGGACCAGACCGCCTTCGCCGAGGTGCTCAAGGAAGCCGTCCAAGCGGTCATCGCTGACGGCTCGTACCAGACCGCGTTGAAGAAGTGGGGCGTCGAGGGTGGCGCCATCACCTCTTCGGCGCTGAACCCCGCCAACTGACGCATGTCGTCGGAAACGGACACAACCGAACGGGCACGGCCGGAACCCATCCAGGCCGTGCCCGTCCGGCATCCCGGGCGTTGGGTAGCGGTCGCCGTGATCGGGGTGCTGGTGGCCATGTTCGTCCACCTGCTGGTGACGAACAAGGCGTTCAACTGGGCGTTCATGGTCGACGAGATGTTCCGGCCGCCGATCATGGAGGGTCTGCGCGGCACGCTCGCGCTGACCGTGCTCGCGATGCTGATCGGCGTCAGTCTCGGCGTTGTCGTCGCCATCATGCGGTTGTCGGAGAACCCGATCCTGCGGGGCGTCTCCTGGGCGTACACCTGGTTCTTCCGGGCCGTGCCCCGGCTGGTGCTGGCGATCCTCTTCGGCAACCTCGGCATCCTCTGGGCCCGGATCGAGTTCGGCCTGCCGTTCGATCGGCAGATCGGCGCGCTCTTCGGCGTCGACGACTTCGAGGCACGTCTGTTCGGCTTCTCCGCGCTGGAGATCCTCACGGGATTCGTCGCCGGCATGCTGGCGCTCGGGCTCTCCGAGGCGGCGTACATGGCCGAGATCGTCCGGGCCGGGATCCAGTCGGTGGACGAGGGGCAGACCGAGGCGGCGCAGGCGCTGGGCCTGAGCCGTACCCAGATCCTGCGCCGGATCGTGCTGCCGCAGGCGATGCGGGTGATCATCCCGCCGACCGGCAACGAGACCATCGCGATGCTCAAGGACACCTCGCTGGTGGCCTTCGTGCCGGTCTCCACCGAGCTGTTCTTCCAGCTCAAGGCCGTGGGTAACCGGACCTTCCAGGTCTTCCCGATGTACGTGGCGGCCTGCCTGTGGTACCTGCTGCTGACCAGCGTGCTGCTCGTCGGGCAGTACTACCTGGAGCGACACTTCTCCAGGGGGTTCGGCAGGAGCGCCCAAGCCAAGATCAGACTGCGCGGGATCACCGCTGAGGCCGGCGGCAGCGCGAGCGAGGCGGGTCGGTGATGACGCAGGTGACGACATCGGCGGAGGCCGCGGAGACGGCCGCCGACGGCGTGATGGTCCGCGCCGAGCAGGTGCACAAGTCGTTCGGGCCGGTGGAGGTGCTCAAGGGCATCGACCTGGAGGTCCGCAGCGGCGAGGTCTGTTGTCTGCTCGGGCCCTCCGGCTCGGGCAAGTCGACGTTCCTGCGCTGCATCAACCATCTGGAGAAGATCAACGCTGGCCGGATCCGGGTGGACGGCGACCTGATCGGCTACCGGGAACGCGGTGGCAAGCTGCACGAGATGCGGGAGAAGGAGATCGCCGCCCAGCGCCGCGCGATCGGCATGGTGTTCCAGCGGTTCAACCTCTTTCCGCACATGACCGCCCTGCAAAACGTCGCCGAGGCGCCGGTGCTGTTGGGCCGGGAGCGCAAGGCCGCCGCCCGGGAGCGGGCCGCCGCGCTGCTCGAGCGGGTCGGGCTCGGCGACAAGCTGGGCAACTACCCTGGGCAGCTCTCCGGCGGGCAGCAGCAGCGCGTCGCCATCGCCCGGGCGTTGGCGATGCAGCCGAAGCTGATGCTCTTCGACGAGCCCACCAGCGCGCTGGACCCGGAGCTGGTCGGCGAGGTGCTCGACGTGATGAAGGACCTTGCCCGCGACGGCATGACGATGATCGTGGTGACCCATGAGATCGGCTTCGCCCGGGAGGTCGGCGACTCGCTGGTCTTCATGGACGACGGTGTGGTGGTGGAGTCCGGCGCGCCGCGCGAGGTGATCGCCAACCCCCGGCACGACCGGACTAAGGCGTTCCTGGCCAAGGTGCTCTGAGCCGGTGCCCGGCGCGGCCGTTCCGTTCGGCCGCGCCGGGCGTCGTGCCGGTGTCCCGTCCTGTCGTAGCGGCGGACTAGAGTCGCTGCCGTGACAGCTACGACGCCGCGCCTGCTTCTCGTTGACGGACATTCCATGGCATATCGGGCGTTCTTCGCCCTGCCCGTGGAAAACTTCTCCACCACGACGGGGCAGCCGACCAACGCGGTGTACGGCTTCACCTCGATGCTGATCAACGTGCTGCGCGACGAGCAACCCACTCACATCGTGGTGGCCTTCGACGTCTCCCGCCACTCCTTCCGCACCGACAAGTACGCGGAGTACAAGGCCGGCCGCAGCGAGACCCCGACCGACTTCAAGGGCCAGGTCAGCCTGGTCAAGGAGGTCCTGGCAGCCCTGCAGATCCCCGTGGTGGAGAAAGAGGGCTTCGAGGCCGACGACGTCATCGCCACCCTCGCCTGCCAGGCCCGCGACCAGGGCATGTCGGTGCTGATCAGCAGCGGTGACCGCGACGCGTTCCAGCTGGTCGACGATCAGATCACCGTCCTCTACCCGCGCAAGGGCGTCTCCGACCTGGCCCGGATGGACCCCGCGGCGATCGAGGCGAAGTACGGCGTTACGCCACAGCAGTACCGGGACCTCGCCGCGCTGGTCGGCGAGACCAGTGACAACCTGCCCGGCATCCCGGGCGTCGGCCCGAAGACCGCCGCCAAATGGATCACCACGTACGGCGGGGTGGAGGGCGTCATCGCCCGGGCCGACGAGATCAAGGGCAAGGCCGGCGACAGCCTGCGGGAGCGACTCGCCGACGTGATCCGCAACTACGAGATCAACCGCCTCGTCTCCGACCTGGAGCTGCCGCTACGCCCGGAGGACAGCCGCTGGACAGGTTGGGACCGGGAGGCGGTGCACCAGGTCTTCGACACCCTAGAGTTCCGCATCCTGCGCGACCGCCTTTACCAGTACCTGGAGGCGGTCGAGCCGGAGGCCGAGTCCGGCTTCGACCTCACCGGCGAGGTGCTCACCGAGCCCGGCGCGCTGGCCGGGTGGCTGACCACGCACGTCCCGACCGGCACCCCGGTCGGGCTGGCGGTCAAACTCGACACCGGTCCCAACCGCCGGCACACCGCCTCGATCACCGGTCTCGCGCTGGCCACCGCCGGCGGCGCGGCGGCCTGGGTCGACCCGGCAACGCTCGACCCGACCGACGAGGGCGCCCTGGCCAGCTGGTTGGCCGACGAGCAGCGCCCCAAGGTGCTGCACGACAGCAAGCCGGCTGTACTGGCCTGCGCCGCACACGGCTGGCATCTCGCCGGCATCGTCCGGGACACCCAGATCGCCGCGTACCTGGCCCGCCCCGATCAGCGGTCCTACGACCTGACCGACCTGGCGCTGCGCTACCTGCACCGGGAGCTGCGGGTGGACGTCCCGGAGTCCGGCCAGCTCACCCTCGACGGCCTCGGGGACGAAGGGGTGGTCGAGCAGAACCTGATGCTCCAGGCCCGCGCCACCCTCGACCTGGCCGACGCGATCGACGCCGAGCTGTCCCGCGACGGCGAGCAGTCGGCCCGGCTGATGGCCGGCGTGGAGCTGCCGCTGATGCGGGTGCTGGCCACCATGGAGAGCACCGGCATCGCCGCCGACACCGACTATCTCTCCGAGCTGGAGGCCCACTTCGCCGCCGAGGTGAAGGCCGCCGCGCAGGGCGCGTACGAGGCGGTGGGTCGGGAGTTCAACCTCGGCTCGCCCAAGCAGTTGCAGGAGATCCTCTTCACCGAACTGGGTCTGCCGAAGACCAAGAAGATCAAGACGGGCTACACCACCGACGCCGACGCTCTGCAGTGGCTCTACGCGCAGCAGCCGCACCCGGTGCTGGCCCACCTGCTGCGTCACCGCGACGTTGCCAAGCTCAAGTCGACAGTCGACGGGCTGCTGAAGTCGGTCTCCGACGACGGCCGGATCCACACCACCTTCAACCAGACCGTGGCGGCCACCGGTCGGCTCTCCTCCACCGAGCCCAACCTGCAGAACATCCCGATCCGCACCGAGGAGGGCCGTCGGATCCGTCGGGCCTTCGTGGTGGGAGACGGCTACGAGTCTCTGCTCACCGCCGACTACAGCCAGATCGAGATGCGCATCATGGCGCACCTCAGCTCGGACGACGCGCTGATCGACGCGTTCAACTCCGGTGCCGACTTCCACGCCGCCACCGCCTCGTCGGTCTTCGGGGTGCCGCTCGGCGAGGTCACCCCCGACCAGCGCCGCAAGATCAAGGCCATGAACTACGGCCTGGCGTACGGCCTGAGCGCCTTCGGCCTCTCCCAACAGCTCAGCATCAGCACCGAAGAGGCGCGCGGGCTGATGGAGAACTACTTCGCCGGCTTCGGTGGGGTGCGCGACTACCTCCAGCAGGTGGTCGCCCGGGCCCGCCAGGACGGCTACACCTCCACCATCCTCGGCCGACGCCGCTACCTGCCCGACCTGGTCAGCGACAACCGGCAGCGCCGTGACATCGCGGAGCGGATGGCGCTCAACGCCCCCATCCAGGGCTCCGCCGCCGACATCATCAAGGTGGCGATGCTGCACGTCGACACCGCGCTCCGCGAGGCTGGGCTGGGCTCACGGATGCTGTTGCAGGTGCACGACGAGTTGGTCTTCGAGGTCGCGCCGGGTGAGCGGGAGGCGTTGGAGGCCCTGGTCCGGCGGGAGATGGGCGAGGCTCACCCGTTGTCGGTGCCGCTGGAGGTGTCGGTCGGTCTGGGCCGGGACTGGAACAGTGCCGATCACTGATCTTTGTGCTGGCGGTGGTGGGGGTTGCGGTGTGGGGTTCCGGGGCAGCCCGACCCACTCCGGGCGGTCAGGCTTGATCCCTGCGTGGGTCGGGCTGCCCCGGAACCCCTGACCTGGTCGCGGCAGCTGGCGTGGTTGGGCACTCGCCGACGGGCGCTATTTCACGACCGAGGCGGGATCGGCCGGCGGTCGTTCCGGCAACACCGACTGCAACGCCACCAGGTCCGATCTGCGCAACGTCGGGGACAGTGCGGATCGTGGCGTTGTGAGGCACCAACGTCACCGACGACGGGCAGATCGTGCGGCGCTGACCAGCTACTTCATGGGGTCGTGGCCCCAGTTCATGAGCGACCAGCGCCACTTGGTGTCGCGGACGTTGCCGGAGGGGCGCTGCGCCATGTGCCGGCGTACGTAGCCGACGACCTTGCGCATGTGCTTGTAGTCGCCCTCGGACAGATCGCCGCGTTTGCGACGGAGCAAGTTGATGATCTTCCGACCGGACTCGTGCCCGACGGACTCGCCACCACCCGCACGACCGCCCTTGTGCCAGCCGACCTGCTTCGACTCGTCGGTCTCCAGCCACGTGGACAGCTCGCCGGGCTTCATGTTCACCGCCTCGGTGAACTCCCGGTAGGTGTCCCGGCCCTCGTCACTCTTACTCATGGCGCAGCGCCCCGGGGCGGTGGGCCACGTCGCGGCCCGTGCCGTCACTGCGGACCCGGTACTGCGGGTCGTCGGGGGCCGCGTTCACCGCCCGCCCGCTGACCCTGGTCCGCTCGGTGATCGTCTCCTGCACCACGCCGTACGCGCGGCTGCCGTGGGCCGACCAGGAGACATGGTCGCCCTTGTGAAATCTCGGTTCGGCCATGGTCCTCGGCTACCCGACCCGGCTGGGGCGAAACGGCTACGGCGTGATCTCGGCGACCGGCAGCTTGATGTCGAACGGCTCAGCCAACTCGATCACGTCGGCACCGTCGGCGACCAGCTCGTACTGCCGCTCACCGCCCGGCCCCACCCGATCGCCGATCCGGTACGCGTACACGTGCACCGGGTCCTGCTCGATTCGCCAGTAGAACGGGATGCCCGCGGCGGCGTACTCACCCGGTTTCGCGAACCGGTCGATCCGTCGCGTTCCCGGCGAGACAATCTCCACGGCGAGCACGACATCCTCTGGCCGCAGAGTGGACCGGGAAGGAGCCACGCCGGCCCGCCGTAGGAGCACGTCCGGCTGTCGGCTGGTATTGGGACTCAGCCCGACTCCGACCGCCTGGACGACTCGTAGGTCGGCCGGCGCGTGTTGCAGCAGCCAGTGCGCTAGCAACAGCGAGATGTCTTGATGGCCCAGGGTGGGGGAGGGTGTCACCTGGATAACTCCGTCGACGAGTTCGACGCGGGGGGCGTCGTCCGGCAGGGTGAGCAGGTCCTCCAGCGTGTAGTCGGCACGCTGCTGCCGCATCGGATCCGGACACCAGGGGCCAGGTGATGTCGGGACGGGCTCGGCGCTCATGGGCACGAGCCTACCGGCGGTCGATGGCTCGCACGTCGGACAACGGGTGCGGCGCTCACCCGGCGGGCTTCTCGGTGACGAAGATGGCGGTGCCGGGGAAGAGTCGTCCGCGCAGCGGGCTCCACTGCCCCCAGATCCCCTCGTGTCCCTCCGACCACTCCGGCTCCACCAGGTCCAACAGCCGGAACCCGGCACCGACCAGCTCGCGGATCCGGTCGCCGAGGGTGCGGTGCTGCTCGACGTAGGTGGCCACGCCGGTCTCGTCCTGCTCGACGTACGGGGAGCGGTCGAAGTACGAGTGCACGGCCGTCAGGCCGCCCTCGCCAGGGTCGTCGAGGAAGATCCACCGCATCGGGTGGGTCACCGAGAACACCCACCGGCCACCCGGGCGCAGCACCCGGTGCACCTCGGCGAGCAGCGCCGCCGAGTCGTCCACGAACGGGATCGCGCCGAACGCGGTACAGGCGACGTCGAACGACCGGTCGGCGAACGGCAGGGCGAGCGCGTCGGCCTGCACCAGCGGTACGCGTACCCCGGTGCGGTCGGCGGCCTCGGCGGCGTGCCGCAACATGCCGGCGGACAGGTCGAAGGCGACCGGCCGGGCGCCCTGGGTGGCGAGCCAGCGGGCGGCGGCCGCGGCGCCGGCGCCCACCTCCAGCACCCGCCGCCCCGACACGTCGCCGAGCAGCCGGGCGTCGGCCTCGCGCAGGCCCTCGGGGCACCACACGAAGTCCACGTCGCCGAGGAACGCACCGTGTTCGGCCTGGTAGTCGTCGGCGTCGGTGTCCCACCAGCCGCGGTTGGCGCGCCGGGCCTCGGCGTCACCCACCCGGCGCCGGGTAACCCGGCTGTCGTCATCCACGCGCTCACGCTAGGCCCCACCCAGCCCATTGGGCACGGCGGCGCGTCCAGGATCTGCGCGACTCCTCGCGCGCTGGGCTTGATCGACCCGGCTTCGGTGACGTCGCGGTGTCCGAGCCGCTTCGACCGTGCCGGCGGGCCGCAGCGATACCCGGGGAGCCGGGGCGACCAAGCGCGGCCCGTGGTGCGCGCCGACGGGGCGGGAGGGGCTGCTGTGACGCAGGAGACAGCAGCGGTGTTTTCCGGGCGATTGTTCGGCTTTCGCAGGTCATCGCACGAAGAGAACCCGGGAGGGCTTGCACGCTGTGGTAATGCGCACGGTAGGCTAGACGATGCGCTCGCGGATCGCGTTGCCTCGGCAGGGAGCAGGTGCGCGGTCGACGGAGCCACATCATGATCTCACTAGGCGATCGTTCGGTGTGCCCGGCGACGGATCCGCTGGCGCGAACAGGTCACTGCGACACACCAGCCTGCTGTGACAACCCACCGACCGGAGCAACCGCCCACATGACGAGCAGCATCGAGGCCCCCTCGAGCGCCACCCGGGTCACCCACGACGATCTCGGTTCCGAGGAGGCATTCCTCGCCGCGATCGACGAGACCATCAAGTACTTCAACGACGGCGACATTGTCGAAGGCACCGTCGTCAAGGTCGATCGGGACGAGGTCCTGCTCGACATCGGCTACAAGACCGAGGGTGTCATCCCCTCTCGGGAGTTGTCGATCAAGCACGACGTGGACCCCGCCGAGGTTGTGACGGTTGGCGACCACATCGAGGCCCTGGTCCTCCAGAAGGAGGACAAGGAGGGTCGTCTGATCCTCTCCAAGAAGCGGGCACAGTACGAGCGGGCCTGGGGCACGATCGAGAAGATCAAGGACGAGGACGGCGTCGTCCGCGGTTCGGTCATCGAGGTGGTCAAGGGCGGCCTCATCCTCGACATCGGGCTGCGCGGCTTCCTGCCCGCGTCCCTGGTCGAGATGCGTCGTGTGCGCGACCTGCAGCCGTACGTCGGGCGGGAGCTCGAGGCCAAGATCATCGAGCTGGACAAGAACCGCAACAACGTGGTCCTGTCCCGCCGGGCCTGGCTGGAGCAGACGCAGTCCGAGGTGCGCACCGAGTTCCTCAACAAGCTGCAGAAGGGCCAGGTCCGCAAGGGCGTCGTGTCCTCGATCGTCAACTTCGGCGCCTTCGTGGACCTGGGCGGCGTCGACGGTCTGGTGCACGTCTCCGAGCTGTCCTGGAAGCACATCGACCACCCGTCCGAGGTCGTCGAGGTCGGCCAGGAGGTCGAGGTCGAGGTCCTGGACGTCGACCTGGACCGCGAGCGGGTCTCGCTGTCGCTGAAGGCGACCCAGGAAGACCCGTGGCGGCAGTTCGCCCGCACCCACGCGATCCAGCAGATCGTGCCGGGTAAGGTCACCAAGCTGGTTCCGTTCGGTGCGTTCGTCCGCGTGGACGACGGCATCGAGGGTCTGGTCCACATCTCCGAGCTGGCCGAGCGCCACGTGGAGATCCCGGAGCAGGTCGTCCAGGTTGGCTCCGAGGTCATGGTCAAGGTCATCGACATCGACCTTGAGCGTCGCCGGATCTCGCTGTCGCTCAAGCAGGCCAACGAGGGCTTCGTCGAGGGCGAGGAGCACTTCGACCCGACCCTCTACGGCATGGCCGCGACGTACGACACCGAGGGCAACTACATCTACCCCGAGGGCTTCGACCCGGAGACGGGCGAGTGGCTCGAGGGGTACGACAAGCAGCGCGAGACCTGGGAGAACCAGTACGCCGAGGCTCGTCTGCGCTGGGAGGCCCACACCAAGCAGGTGCAGACCTCTCGGGCCGCCGACGCCGAGGCTGCCGCCAACCCGACTCCGGCCGTTCCGGCCGCTGCCGGCGGCGGTGGCGGTGGCACCACCTCCTCGTCCAGCCCGGCCCCGAGCCGGCAGGCCGAGGAGCCGGCCGGCACGCTGGCCACCGACGAGGCGCTCGCCGCACTGCGGGAGAAGCTCGCCGGCGGTAAGTGACCCGCTGAACGACGACGGGCCCCGTCCCCGCGATCTCCGGATCGCTGGGGGCGGGGCCCTCGCCGTGTCCGCGGTACGCCCTGCCGCCCCGCCCGCTCGCTGACCCGCCCGCCAGCTCGCCAAGATCGTGCTCGATCCATGATGTAGGGGCCTCCCCACCGCCGTAGACCACTACATCCTGGTTCGAGCACGATCTTGGCGGTCGTGGGCGTCCCGAACCCCGCTCCCGGTGTCTCCGGGGCGGGTTCGTCGTCATGATCCGCGCAACATAAGGGGTGTTGCGGTGTCGCGCGCGCCGGGGGCCGCAACATCCCGGTTGTTGGGGTGATAT
>NZ_JBEZEH010000050.1:0-34357 GCF_040648775.1 Micromonospora sp. NPDC049089 | reverse complement strand
GGCCGCCCGGGATCCACGGTCCGCGCCCATCACCCCGCCCCGCCCTCACCCCGCCCCGCCCTCACCCCGCCCTCACCCCGCCCCGCCGATCTTGCAGTTTCGGTGGTTGAGATGCGTGGAATGCCCGGGTGTGTCGCGACAGAAAGTGCAAGATCGCGGACAGCTGCGGCTTCGGGCCGGTCAGCGCGGATAGACCCCGTACGCGCGCCAGCCCCGGTCCGGGAAGCCAGCCGCTTCGGCGACCCGGGCCGAGGCGTGATTGTCCCGCTCATGCAGGTAGGTAGGGATCGCTCCCTCGTCGAGCACCCGCCGCGCAGCCTGGGCCACCAGCCGACGGGCGAGGCCGCGCCCCTGGGCGGCCGGCACCGTGCCGACTGCCAACTCGTGCCCGTACGCGTCGTGCCGTTTGATTGCCGCACCGGCCAGATAGGCGCCGTCCGGGTCACGGACCACCAGCACCGGCCGGTCGAAGAGTCGCAGCCACGGCGGCAGCCCGGTGGCGGTCGGATCGGTCCACTCCCCCACGTCGGGCAGCGGAGCGGGTGTCCGGCTCCACCGGAACGGACCGTCGTGTACGCAGAATTCGGGCCGGCCGACGGCCTCCGGCAACGCGGCGAGCAACCGAGCCGGCGTACGGCGAACCAACGCGCGGATCGCCGCCACCCGGTCCGGCGCAACAGAGAGCACGGCGCTCTGCCCGGTGTCCACGGCGAGCGCGGGGCGTAGCCGGCCGTCCCAGGCCGGTTCGGCACGCCGCTGCGAGGCGACCACGTGCAACCCCGGCCCGGCCGGCCACTGGCCGAGCCAGGTGGCCAGGTGCAGGTGAAGTCGCCGGTCGAGCATGCGCACCTCCCCGCGTCACCCGACCCGTCGTCGATCACCGTACGCCGGACGGCAGGGCCGGGCGCAGGATACGTCAGGGCCGAGCGGAAAAGGGTCCGGGAACCGAGCACTGGGATTGACCGTCATATGTATTTCCATATCTGGACACCTTTGTTTGGGACGGTGAACGCATGCCGATTCAGCCGAGCGACCACTACCAGCAGGACCCCGAGCGACTCTGGCGGGCCGCGGAGGCCGTCGGGGGCAATCCGCCCCAGCCGCGCTACCGGAACCCTCGGACGGTCGGCGGCAGCGCCCTGTCGTGGGCCGGCCTGAACAAGCTGTCCGTCGGCAGCTCCAGTCGGCACCGCCTGAACAACCACTGACGCACCACCGAGCGGGTGGCCTCTGACGTTCGCTCGGGGGCCGACACACCGGAGGAGGTCCAGCGGCGGCTTTCGCACACCTGTCGGGTAATTTCTTGTGGTCCGCCATCCCGGCCTACGACAGGAGAAGCTCCGCGCATGGGCAAGAAGACGATCCACGTCTCCGACTTCACCGGCACGGTTCTGCAGCAGGACGACGAGGTGGTCCGCGTCGTCGTACTGGAGCACCCGGACCTGGTCGCCGGGCCCGTGCAGTTGGACGCCACCCCGGGCGAGGTGGAGAACATCGACGACGCCGCGTTGGACGTGGCGGTGGTGGAGATCCACGATCGGCACGGCCACGGTGAGCCCCGCCGGGTGGTGCTGACCGCCAGCGAGTTCGACGCGATGGCCACCGACGTGCCGATGGCGCAACTGTTGAAGACGGCCGAGCGGGTCCGCCCACCCAAGGCCCGCAAGACCACCGAGAAGATCGACTACGGCACGCTGGAGCACGCCGGCAAGCCACACCGGGGCCGGGTCACCGAGGAGGAGGCACGCCTGGTGCGCGAGCAGCTCGACGAGGTCAACAAGCGACTCGCCGACGCGGGCGTACGCCAGATCGACCCGGCCGATCCGGAGCACGCCCTGCGTTACGGCTTCCCTGAGGCGTCCTGACCCCGGGTTCTCACTTCTTTCCGACGGCGGCGGCGAGGGCGGCAGCCAGGTCGCCCTCGACCGTCGCCTTGTCCAGGCCCAGGTTGGTGAGCACGCCGGCGCCGTCCTCCTGCTCCAGCAGGGCGAGCAGGATGTGCTCGGTGCCGATGTAGTTGTGCCCGAGGCGCAGCGCCTCCCGGAAGGTCAGCTCCAGCGCCTTCTTGCCGCGCGCGTCGTACGGAATGAGGTCCGGCACCTGCTCGGCGCGCGATGGCAGGACGGCGGCGACCGCCTCCCGTACCGCCTCGGGGGTGGCGCCGCGACCAGCCATCACCCTGGCGGCCAGCCCTTCCGGCTCGGCCAGCAGGCCCAGCACCAGGTGCTCGGGGCCGATCTCGGCGTTGCCGCTGGCGCGGGCCTCCTCCTGCGAGGCCATCACCACGTTGCGGGCGCGCGGGGTGAACCGGCCGAAGCCGGCGTTGGGGTCGAGCGCGGCCGCGTCGGTCGCCTTCGGCACGAAGCGCTTCTGGGCGGCCTGCTTGGTGACGCCCATGCTGCGGCCGATGTCGGTCCAGGAGGCGCCCGAGCGCCGAGCCTGGTCGACGAAGTGCCCGATCAGATGATCAGCGACCTCGCCGAGGTGGTCGGCGGCGATGACCGCGTCGGTGAGCTGGTCGAGCGCGTCGGTGTGCGCCGTCTTGATCGCCTGGATCAGGTCGTCGAGCTTGACGGTGCTACCGATCTGAAGAGGATCTGTCATGCGTCAACCATAGGTTGACGCATGCGCCTCGTCAACCCCGAGTTGACGATCTCGCCTCCAGTCAGGCCGAGTACTCCGGCAGGATCCGGGCGACCGCCGCCGGCGAGGGCATGCCGGCGATCTCGTCGGCGACCGCGCGAGCCGCGTCGCGCTGCTCGGCGTTGCCGTGCTGCGGCAGCAGCCGGTGGACCTGCTCGGCGATGGCACCCGCGTCCACCTCCCCGGGGAGAAGCCGAAGACCGACCCCGGCCGCGGTGAGGGCCTCCGCGTTGGCGAACTGGTCCGCGCCCTGCGGCAGCAACAACTGGGGTACGCCGGCCGCGAGCGCGCCGAGGGTGGTGCCGCTACCCCCGTGGTGCACCACCACGTCAACGAGCGGCAGCAACTCCGCCTGCGACACCCACTGATGCACGCTGACCTGGTCGGGGATGTCGCCCAGCTGTTCCACTGACACCCGGCCCGCCGCGACCACCACCTGCGCGCCAAGCGTCGCCAGACCGGCGATGGCCGTGCGGAGCAGCTCCGGCGTACCGAAAGCGGTGCCGAGGGTCAGATAGATCAACGGCCGGCCCAAGCGAGCGGGCAGTGGGGCCGGCGTCGAGAACGAGACCGGTCGCAGCTCGATCCGGCGTTCGGTGGCGAGGAAGCCCTTGTCCTGCAGCGAAGGTGGCCAGATGTCCAGGTGCGGCCGACCCACGACCTCGGCGTTGCTGGTCGGGAGTTCCAGGCCGATGCCCTCGGGAAACAGCCGGCCGAACCCGTGCCACAGGCCCGGGATCCCGGCCCGGTGAGCCGCCACGGCCGCCCCCGGCAACCCCCACTCGTGCACCACGAGGTCGGGCCGCAGCCGCGCCAGCTCCGGTGCGAGATCCTCGGCGTACACCTCGTAGAAGGCGTCGCCGGGACGGAACGGCCGCAGGCCGTTCGCGGCGAGTGGCGCGTGCACCTCCGTACCGGCGGCGAAGTGGACCTCGTGCCCGGCGTCCCGGGCGGCGATCGCCAGCGGGATCAGCGGGTAGGTGTGACCGACGGACGCAAGACTGGCGAACAGCACACGCATGGCGACGGACCCTACCTGGCGGACCGTGGACCCCGCCGGGTCCGCCGGCCCGGATACGGTGGGCTCCGGTCAAGTCGGGAGGGCGGTCATGCGTCTGCACGTGGGGTGCGCGATGTGGAGTCACCGGTCGTGGCCGGGGCACCGGCTGCCGCCCACCGAGCGCCTGGCGCACTACGCCAGTTGGTGTGACGCCGTGGAGGGCAACACCACGTTCTACGCGACCCCGGCCCGGGAAACCGTGGCCTCGTGGGCCGCCCAGACGGGCCCCGACTTCCGGTTCGTCCTCAAACTTCCCAAGGTCATCACGCACGAACGCCGGCTCACCCACGTCGACGAACCACTGAGCGCCTTTCTGGACGCCATCGAACCGCTCGGCCCGCGCGCCCACGCACTCTGGATCCAACTGCCCGGCTCGTTCGCGCCGGCCGACGTCCCGGCCCTGGGCCGTTTCCTGCAACAGCTTCCGCAGTCCCACAGGTACGCGGTGGAGGTGCGCCATCAGGCGTTCTTCACCGAGGAGCGGGCGGCCCGACTGCTCGGGGCGACCCTCGCCGCCGCCCACGCCGAGTGGATCCCCTTCGACACGACTGCCTTTTTCGCGAGCCCGCCTACCAGTGACGCGGAGCGGGACGCCTGGACCAAGAAGCCCCGCGTGCCGCTCCGGCCCCTCGCGCTGACCGACCGGCCGATCGTCCGCTACCTCGGCCGCGACGACCCGACGCGCACGGTCGAGGGGTGGCAGCGCTGGATCGACATGACAGTGACCTGGCTGCGCGAGGGGCGCTCGCCGACGATGTTCATCCACACCCCGGACAACGCCGAAGCGCCGACGCTCGCCCGCCGGTTCCACGACGAGGTACGGGCACGGGTTCCCGGGCTTGAGGCGTTGCCCGAGCCGATCCCGGTCGAGCCGTTGACGCTGTTCTGACCGGACCGTCAGCCCTGCTCGAGCAGGTCGTCGAGGTGGGCCGCCGTACTGATCAGCGAGAGGTGGCTGAACGCCTGCGGGAAGTTGCCGATCTGCTCGCCGGTCGGCGCGATCTCCTCGGAGTAGAGGCCGAGCGGGTTGCTGTAGGTCAGCATCTTCTCGAAGGTCAACCGGGCGTCGTCGAGCCGGCCGGCCAGGGCGAGCGCCTGCACGTACCAGAAGGTGCACATGTTGAAGGTGCCCTCGGTGCCGGCGAGACCGTCCGGCGAGGCCCTCGGGTCGTAGCGGTAGACCAGGCTGTCGGAGACGAGGTCGGTGTCCATGGCCCGCAGCGTGGACTCCCACATCGGGTCGGTCGGCGAGATGAAGTTCAGCCCGGGCATCGCCAGCAGCGAGGCGTCCAGGATGTCGGAACCGTAGTGCTGCACGAACGCGCCACGTTCCTGGTTGAACCCGCGTGTCATCACCTGCTGGTAGATGGCGTCGCGTTCGGCGGACCAGCGGGCGATGTCGCCGGGGCGGCCCCGGCGTCGCGCGATCCGGATGGCCCGGTCCAACGCGACCCAGGAGAGCACCCGGCCGTAGGTGAAGTCCTGCCGGCCGGACCGGGTCTCCCAGATCCCGTCCTCGGGCTGGTCCCAGTGGTCGCAGAGCCAGTCCATCAACCCTGCCGTCTTGCGCCACCCCTCGTACGGCGGGATCAGCCCATTGCGGTCCGCGAGTTCCAACGAGATGAGCGCCTCGCCGTAGATGTCGAGTTGCAGTTGGTCCGCCGCGCCGTTGCCGATCCGCACCGGTGCCGATCCGCGGTAGCCCTCCAGGTGACCCAGCACCTCCTCCGGAATGTCAGGTGAGCCGTCGATGCGGTACATGATTTGCAGGGGCATGTTGTCGTCCCGTGCCTCACGGATGCGCGCGTCGAGCCAGAGCAGATACTTCTGGGCCTCGTCGGTGAAGCCCAGGCGCAGCAGCGCGTGCACCGAGAAGGACGCGTCCCGGATCCAGGTGTAGCGGTAGTCCCAGTTCCGCTGCCCGCCGATCTGCTCGGGCAGCCCCGCGGTGGGCGCGGCGACAAGTGCGCCGGTCGGTGCGTACGTCATCAGCTTGATGGTCATCGCCGACCGCTCGACCACCTCCCTCCACCGGCCCTTGTAGCGGGAGCGGCCCACCCACCGCCGCCAGTGGTCGCGGGTCTCGGCGAGCAGTTCGCACGCCTCGTCGGTGGTGAGTGCGCGGGGCGCGTCCGGGCTGGCCGTCTCCAGGGCAACCCCGCCGATGTCGCCCGCGTGCAGCGTGAACCGCGCGGACACGCCGTCGGCGTCGCGGTGGAAGTCCCCCACGTGGAACGCCCGCTCCACGTCCTTGAAGGCGGCGAGGGAGAAGGTCAGCGTCGGGCTCCGGAAGACGTCGCCCTCGGGGTGCACCTCCAACTCGTACGGATCACGCCCGTAGTTGAACCGCGGGCGGCAGTGGAAGCGGAACCGCATGCTCCCCCGGACCATCCGGACCAGGCGGATCAACCGATGCCGGTCGGTGGCCTCCGCACCGGTGACGGGCATGAAGTCCAAGAGCTCCCCGACACCGTCAGCGCTGTGGAAGCGGGTGATCAGGATCGGCGTACCGGGCAGGTAGAGCTGCTTGCTGGAGTAGTCGACGCCGTCGGGCGAGAGCTGGAAGTGGCCACCGTTGCGGCGGTCGAGCAGCGCGCCGAAGACGCTCGGCGAGTCGAAGCGCGGCGCGCAGAACCAGTCGACGGTGCCGTCCGTGCTGATCAACGCAGCGGTCTGTAGGTCACCGATCAGACCGTGGTTCTCGACTGCCGGGTAGCTCTGCACGTTGTCCCCCGCCATCCGTGCTGGCAATGGCAGCGACTACCCGGGGACCGCCGAAAGATGCGGCCCGCCGCCCGACACGGTCGAGACCCACCGCTCATTGCGGAAGCGAAGCCTCCGCAGCGGTCGATAGCGTCACCACCAACGACATCGACGAGAGGACACCCGATGAGCCTGCGAGGATTCGCCACACTGAACATCTGGGCGGACGACGTGGCAGCGGCCACGGCCTGGTACGCGGACTTCCTCGGGATCGAGGCGTACTTCATGCGCCCCGGCCCCGACGGACGCCCGGCCTACACCGAGTTCCGCATCGGGGACTACCAGGCCGAGCTGGGCATCATCGACAGTAGGTACGCGCCGGCCGGCGCGGCGACCGGGCCCGGCGGCGCGGTCATGCACTGGTGCGTCGACGACCTCGAGGCGACAGTCGAGCGGCTGTTGGCGATGGGTGCCACGGAGTACCAGCCGATCACCCCGCACGGGGACGAGGGGTTCGTCACGGCGGCGGTCGTCGACCCGTTCGGCAACGTGCTGGGCGTCATGAAGAACCCGCACTACCTCGACGTTCTCGCCTCGCTGAAGGCGACCTGACGGAGGTGCCGGGGCGGTTCAGTCCCACTCGTCCCGGTCCGCCGTGCGCCGCACCAGCGCTGCCGCCTCGTCGGCGTTGAGCCCGCTTGCCATCAGCAGGTCGTGTGCCGACGTGCGGAAGTCACCCGCGGCGATCATGCCGGAGTAGCCCAGCCGGTGGGTGTGCGGGCGGGTGGGATCCGACGCGGCGGGTCCCTGCGCCTTCCCGACCAACTCGACGGCGGTCAGGATCTGCTGGCGCGCCTGTTGCGGCTCTGCCCGCGCGCGGATCGCGCAGCGCAGCATCTGCACGCTGTCGGCCAGCAGGTCGATGGCCGCTGGCAACTCCTCCGGCACCGGTTCGCCGTCCCGCAGGACCCTGGTGAGTCTCCTCGCGATCGCGCGCCAGGCGTACAGGCTGCGTTCCATATGTCGGACGGCATCGGTGTAGAAGGCCAGGGATGGGCGCTCCCGCCAGCGCAGTGGCGCCAGTCGCACCACCTCCTGGGCGGCGCCGAGGCCCTCGTCGAGCACGGTCAGCCGGGAGCCGAGGCCGCGTAAAGCGCCCAGGCTCCGCTGGGCGCCGTCAAGATCCCGAAGTCGCAGCGCCGTGGCCAGGTCGTGCATGGCGGCGATGGCCGGGTCGAGGACGGGTTCGGCCAGCCGCTTCACGGTCCGCTGGGGGTGGATGGGCACCACCAGCAGACCGACCGCCAGGCCGATCAACCCGCCGACCGCGGCGTCGACGAAACGGGGCACTGACAGGTCCCGTACCGGGGGTTCCAGGGTGGCGATGAGCACCGCGGTGCCGCCGGCCTGGGTGAGCAGCGAACCGCCGCCCTTGAGCAGCACCGCGACGATGATCGCCAGCACGACGACCACACCGGTCTGCCAGGCCCCGATGCCGAAGAACGGCATGAGCGTGTCGCCGACAGCGAGCCCGAGAACCACCCCGATCAGCAGTTCGATGGTGCGCCGCAGGCGTGAGCCCATCGAGGCGGCCACGATGCCGACCGCCGTGGTGGGCGCGAGGACCGGGGTGGGATTGCCCAGGAACTGGAACACCACGAACCAGGCCAGCGATGCCGCGACGCCGGCCTGCACGGACAGCAACCCGTAGAGGCGCAGTCGCCAGGCGCGGGTGCGCAGCCCGTGGCGCACCCGCTCGCGCAGGCCGTCCGACACCCGGCCGGCCCGGGCCCCCTCACGCGGCGACGGGTCGCCGCCGGTTGCTGGCTGCTGCTTCGCGGGCATCAGCGCCGCTTACCCAGGGCGGGCGTCCCTATCCAGCAGGTACGCGGCCAGAACCGGTCAGTGGGCCGAATTCGGCGTGTGCGGAAGTTTGCCGAGTTGACGCCAGTTCGTCTCCGCGACCTCGACATCGTAGTGCGCGGCGGCGGCGAGGATGTTCTGAAATGCCAGGTCGCGCTCCTTGTCGGTGACGCCCTGGACCTGG
Organism: Micromonospora sp. NPDC049089; assembly: GCF_040648775.1. Lineage (NCBI taxonomy): Bacteria > Bacillati > Actinomycetota > Actinomycetes > Micromonosporales > Micromonosporaceae > Micromonospora > Micromonospora sp. NPDC049089. Next base: position 25,904 of record NZ_JBEZEH010000050.1, on the reverse strand, counting down.
TCGAACCGGGCGATGGCGTTACGGACGTGGCCCGCGTCGGTCATCGGCTCCTTGCGTTTGTCGGGGAACGCGAAAACGCTCTCCGGCAACTCGCGCTTGTCCTTGTCCGACAGGCCACCGTGTTTCTCGTGGGGTTTCCAGGTCGACGTCATCTCCCACACGTACCCGCCAGATGTCCGGTAGCACCTCGCTCGGCGACATTTCCCCTGCTGACGAGCATGGCCGGCATGGATACCCACAACCTTCTTTAAGGAAGCTTTAGGAAGCTGTCGGTCGTGATCGGGAAGCGCCTACCATACGGCGGCCGTGGCCGTCCGGGTCTGCGCCGTCGTCTGCTCGTTGGGAGTGACCCGTGTCGTACGCCTCGTTGCCCGAACCGGACGCGGGCCAACCGCCGCCCCGTCACCGCCCGCCGAGCTGGTTCACCCGCAACAGACTGGGCGCGGCCGCGGGAGCCGCAGTCGCGCTCGTCATCGCCGCCGGAGGCGTGTACCTGGCCAGTGGCGACATGACGCCCGAGCCGTCGAACGCGGCCAACGCCCTCGACTACCCCTCGCCAGCGGCCGGGCAGCCGGCGTCGCCCGGGGTGGCGGCATCGACCGCTGCGACGCCGTCGACCGCCACGACCCCGTCGACCGGCGCGACACCGTCGACCGCTGCCGCGCCGAAGGCCCCGGCAACCGGCTGGATTCCGGTCGACCGGGCGACCTGGAAAGCGCAGGCCGACGCGTACCGGGCGTTGAAGATCGACCCCGTTCCGTCCGGGGTGGGCAACCTCCCGGAATTCCGGGCCGACTGCCAGTACAGCCACCGGCTACCGGACGACCCGATCGTCGCCCCCGGCCTACCGGGCGCGTCGCACATGCACTCGTTCGTCGGCAACAAGGCTGTCGACGCGAGCACCGTCGCCGGCGACCTGACGAAGTTCACTGCCACCTCCTGCAAGCCCGTCCAGGACCACTCCGCCTACTGGGTGCCCACGCTCTACGACAACGCGACGGGAAAGCCGGTCGAGACCACCGGGTTCCGGGTCTACTACCGCTCGCTGGCCAAGAACTCGACAGGCCAGATGCCGATGCCCAACGGCCTGCGCATGATCTCCGGCGACGCCAAGAAGAAGAAGCCGACCCCGCGGGGCGCGACCGGCCAGTTCTACTGCGCCTTCTACGGCCCCGGTGACCTCGACGGCATCGCCCGCAGCACCAACGGCAACTGGCCCATCTGCGGGGGCAACGCGACGCTGCACTTCATGATGCAGTTCCCCGACTGCTGGGACGGCAAGCACCTGGACAGCCCCAACCACAAGGACCACGTGGCGTACGGCGGCGGCAACGGCTGCCCGACCAGCCACCCGGTCCGGATCCCGGCGATCACCTTCGACATCCAGTACCCGGCGAAGGGCACCCCGGCGGGCTATTACCTGTCCTCCGACAAGGAAGGTAAGAGCGCCTCGTCGATGCACGGCGACGCGTTCGTGATGTGGGACGTCGACACCATGAACAAGCGCACCAAGAACTGCGTCCTCGGCCGCCGGACCTGCGACAACTACGGCTACCAGAAGTAGCCCGGGGCCAGGCCCGTGTCGGCCTGGCCCCGGAGTCTGGGTGGATCAGCTACGCAGCGTCCACTGCTGGTTCGGACCACCGTTGCAGGACCACAGGATGATCTTGGTGCCGTTGGCGGTGCCAGCGCCGTTGGCATCGAGGCAGAGCCCGGACTGACCATTCGTGATGGTGCCGTTGCTGTTGACGTTCCACTGCTGGTTCGTGCCGCCGTGGCAGTCCCAGATGATGACCTGGGTGCCGTTGGCAGTGCCGTTCCCGGACGCGTCCAGGCACTTGTTGCCGTAGACGGTCAGTTGCTTGCTGCTGGTGGCGGTCCACCGCTGGTTCGTGCCGCTCCCGCAGTCGTATAGCTGCACCTGGGTGCCGTTCGTGGTCGACGAGTTCGGCACCTCGACACAGCGGCCGGACTGGCCACCCACGAGCTGCCCCTGCCCCGTACCGCTGCCGCCGCCCTGCTGCTGCCGGACGATCGAAGTCGACTCGGCCGACCGGTTGCCCTGTGCGTCGACGACGTAGAGCCGGTATTCACCCTGGGTGGTGGGCACGGCGATGGACGTCGCGTTGCCGGCCGCCCTGGTCATCGTCGCCCCGGCGGTGAAGGTGGTCGTGCCGTACGGCGCCAACCAGACCGACTTGGTGGCGTCGCCGGTGCTCCGGATCGGGATCGACGCTGTGGCACTGGCGACGAACGTACTGGCCGGCAGCACGTAGTTCGGCGCGGAGAAGTTGCTCGCCGGGATGATGTCCCGGTACGCGTCCTCAAGGCCGGAGTTCGCCGCGATGCTGTACGCCGCAGCCGGCCACACGTAGTCGGAGGAGACGAGGATGTCGGCGACCGTGCTGTTCGGCAGGTTCTTGTTGGAGACCTTGTTGATCGGGCCGTAGATCTGGGTGATGCTCAGGTCGTGCTTGCGCCCGAAGTCGTCTGAATTAATCATCCAGGTGACGTTCTTGTCGATGCTCAGCACGTTGTCCCGGAAGGTAATGAAGGCCGATCCCTCGTCCGGGTGCAGTCCGTACTTGTGGCCCGAGGGCACGCCCTGGAGATAGTTGTTGGTGATGGTGGTCCCGGGCTGGCTGCCGAGCGTGTAGATCGGCGCGGTGTCACTCAGGCGCTGCACCGTGTCGATGATGTGGTTGTAGCTGATGGTGTTGTTTCTCGCCGTCGTGGTGGGTCGGTTGGGCTGGATCGAACCCGACGACCCGTCGAAGTTCCACCAGCCCCAGCCGAGCGTGATGCCCGACCACGGGGCCTTCTCGATCCGGTTGCGCTGGATGGTGAGGGTGTCGGCGAAGTACGCCGAGATGGGGCTGTGCCCGTTGAACAGGACGGCGCTGTCGTACAGGTAGTTGTTCTTGATGTCGATGTTCTTCGGCAGCCCTTCGACCGACGCGGAGTACTTCTCCCGGTTGGTCGACGTGCCGTCGCCGATGTAGACGTGCTGGGGATGACCGACATTGATGGCCGACCCCGCGATGTCGTTGGTGGCGTTCCCGATCAACTGCGTGCCCTGCACGTCGTTGACCATGCTGATGCCGTCCGCGCCGGTGTGCTCGATCCGGTTGCGTTGCAGCAGGAGGCCGTCGGCGTTCTGGATCTGGATGATGCCGGGGGTGACGTCCACGTTGCGGTAGTGGTAGACGTGGAAGTTGCCCTTCGCGTACACCTGCGCTCCGAGGTTGCCCTGCTGCGCCTGCTTGAAGGACGAGCCGGCCACGTTGAACAGGTTCCAGTCCGAGTGCCGCACCGTCAGACCGGAGAATGTGATGTTGCGGGCATGGCTCGACGTCGAGGTGCCGGCCACGCGCAGCACTGTGGTGACGTTGTTCGGCGCGTAGACCGTGGCCGTCGACATGTTCTCGGCACTGGCCTTGTAGTAGTAGACCGTCTTGGTGGCCTTGTCGAAGTAGAACTCACCGGGCGCGTCCAGGAACTCGTACGCGTTCATGAGTTTGTGGGTGCCGCCGACCTGGGCGTTGCCGTTGAACGCGCCCTGCGCGATGGCCGCACCCGGCTGCTGGAACAGGGCGACCCGGCTCCCGCCGTCGGTGGTCACCTGTCGGACGCCGACGATGGCAGTGGTCCAGGTCGTGCCCGTCTCGATCTCGATGTCGTCCTGGTTGCGCGCGATGGCGGGGAAGTCGCTCTGGTTGTACCTGGCGCCGTCACACTGCGACCCCGACTCCCAGGCCCACGCGGCCTGGTTGGCCGTGATGTTGTACGTCCCGAAGCACCCGCCCGAGCTGATCGTCTTCGTCGCCATGACAGCGCGCTTGTCGTTGACGTAGAGCGCCCGCAGCTTGTTGGCGCGGTCGAGCGGCGCCTTCCAGATGTTGCCGCTGTGCTGAGTCCACCCGGTCACCTGGACGCCACCGTCAAGGACCGGCTTCTCGTTGGCGTAGGCACCGTAGCTGATCCGGTATCCGTTGGTGCCGGAGTCACTCGACCCGAATTCGATGGTGCTGGTCACCGGATAGGTGCCGCCCCGGAGAAGGACGTTGACGTCGCCGGTCAGGTTCCCGCTTATCGTTCGAACGACGTCCCGCGCACGTTGGATCGTCTTGAACGGTGACTGCAACGTTCCCGGATTGGCGTCGTTACCGTCCGGGGCGACATAGTAGGTCGCCTGGACCGCGGCCGAGGCCGGGAGTTGGTTTGTCAGCACTGCCGGCAGTGTGGCGGCGACAAGCGCCGCCACCGCCAACACTGACATTCGAGCGGTGGATAAGGCTGACTTCACGTCTGTTCCTCTCACTGGTCGTCGATGTGGTGCCCAAAGTGCGTATCGAGCGACGAGTACGGAACAGCGACGCCACGAAGGGCCGGCGGGGATTTCCGTCGCCCCGACCGCACTCTTTGTTAACCGCCCCGAAATTCTTACTGGGAGCGTAGGTCACACGTCTGACCAATGCAACAGTCAATCGGGGAGCGTCTATGCATAAATACCCACGGACCGGGCAGATCAGCCATGTCGCCCGGACACCCGTGATCACGTCGTCCGACGAATCCACAGTGCTGCGACGACGTCGCCGCTCAGCACCGGGCCGGCACGCGGCCCGAGCCGGGTCGGGGCCGGGTCGACGATCGACCCGGCCCCGATCTCCGGTCAGCTGATGGAGAACTCCGCCAGCCGCAGCGGGGAGTCGAACACCAGGTACACGTCGTGGGTGCCGACGACCCGGGCCAACTCGGTGCTGGCGCTGACGTACCGGTAGTCGTCGCCGGTGCTGGGCACTGTGGCCGTGCCGAGCAGCCGGCCGGTGGGCGACCCCATCCGGATCTGGATCGTGCCGGCACCCGCACCGGCCTTGGCGACCTTCGCGGTGAAGGTGCGCTCGCCGGCACGCAGCGCGGAACCGTCGAAGGAGATCCACTGACCGGCGGCGGTGGCACCGACCGCCGTACCACTGGGTTTCGTCTCGTCGACGAGCCGGACCCCCGCGTACCTGTCGAAGTTCTCCGCCCGGGTGGGCCGGGACAGGTCGCGGGCCGGGATGGTCTCGCCGCGGACCCGGACCGCGGCGCGGGCGCGGATGTCCTCGACGGACGCCCCGACCATCAGGTCGTGGACTGACGACTCGACCACCCACCTGCTGCGGGTGACGTCCCAGTGCGCCAGATCCGCGGCGGGCAGACGCAGGGTCACCGTACGGGTCTGCCCAGGCGCGAGTTTCACCTGCTGGAACGCCTTGAGCTGGCGGATCGGGGTGGCGTCCCGCGAGGTGCGCTGGTGGGTGTAGAGCTGAACGACCTCGGTCCCGGTCCGGCTGCCGACGTTCGTCACGTCGACACTGGCCGTGATGGTGCCGTCGGCCGCCACCGACTGGGCACCGGCACGCAGTTGGCCGTACCGGAAGCGGGTGTACGACAGCCCGTGGCCGAACGGGTAGAGCGGCTTCGCGCGGTTGTAGAGGTAGGTCTGCCCGGACGAGATGATGTCGTACTCCAGCAGGTCGGGCGGTAGTTGCGCGTCGGAGCGGTACCAGGTCTGGGTGAGCCGGCCGGACGGGTTACGGTCGCCGAAGAGGACGTCGGCGATGGCGTGACCGGTCTCCGCACCCGCGTGGGTGGTCCAGACGATGGCCGGTACGTGCTCCTGCTCCCATCGGATGGTGACCGGGTAGCTGGTCTGGAGCACGAGCACGGTCCGCGGGTTGGCCCTGACCACCGCCTTGACCAGCGCCTCCTGGCCGGCGCTCAGCGCCGTGGAGGTCCGGTCGTGCGCCTCCCGACCGTTGATGAACGGGTTGCTGCCGACCACCAGCACCGCGGTGTCGGCCGCCTTGGCCGCCGCCACGGCCCGGTCGATGCCGCTGCTGATCAGGTTGCGACTGAAGTGGGTCGCGGCGGCCGGGGTCGACGCGCCGAGCTTGAGGGCGCCGTCGTCGCCGACCGTCACGTACGTGTCGGCACCGAACCAGCTCTCCTTGGTCTCGTAGCCGACGTAGCGCAGCACCACAGTTCCGTCGGCCTGCGGCTCAAGCTTGAACTGCTGCTGCACGTACCACCCGTTCGGCTGCTCGTCGCGGGTGACGAACGGCCCCCAGTTGTAGCCTAGGTAGCGGCCATTGGCGGCGTTGCGCAACGTCACCACGTCCTGCCCCCAGTCGACCACGTCGAACTGGGCGACGAGCGCCGGGACGGCACCGGTCCCGAGGACCGGGTCGGCATCGGTGGTGCCGGTGGCCGAGATGTACCGGCCGGTCGACACGTCCTTCAGGGCGATCCGGTCCGCCCCGTCGAGCCCTCGCACACTGGCTGAGCCGCCCAGCCGTTCGCGGATGCCGTCGAGCGCCGTCACCTGGTAGGGCAGGTCGCCGCCGTACCAGTCCGAGTAGAGGGTGTCGGCCAGCGGGCCGAGCACCGCCACCTTGCGGGTCCGGGCCGGGTCCAGCGGTAGCGCCTGCCGCTCGTTCTTCAGCAGCACCATCGCCTCGCCGGCGGCCTGCCGGGCCAACCGCTGGTGTTCGGGGCTGTTGATGACGTCCGGGGTGATGCCGCCGTGCCGGCCGCCGCCCGGGTCGAACTCGCCCAGCCGGAATCGGATGTTGAGGATCTCGCGGATCCGGGCGTCGATGTCGGCCTCGGTCAGCAGACCGGTGGCGAGGGCCTGCTTGATCGCGGTGATGGTCGGCTGCGCGTTCGTGTCGTCGGTGATGAAGCTGCTCAGGCCGGCCTTGATGATCGCCGCGTTGCCCTCGGCCTGGGTGGCGTAGTACTTCTGGGTGTTGACGAGGTTGTTCGGCGCCCAGGCGTCGGTGACGTTCATCAGCGGCCTGTCGGTCCAGTCCCGGAACAGCGTCATCGGGTCCGGGTCCACCGTCGCCGGACGACCGTTGACCAGGTTGTACGACGCCATCACCCCGGTCGCCGCACCGGCCGCGATGGCCGGCTTGAAGGCGGCGCGGTCGTACTCGTTGAGCACCCGAGGCGGCACGTTCGAGGAGGTCACGTCGCGTCGGACCTCGTTGTTGTAGGCCAGGTAGTGCTTGAGGGTCGGTGCGCTCTTCAGGTGGTTCGGGTCACCGCCGGTCATTCCCGACCCGTACGCGGTGGAGATCTTCGCGGTGAGCAGAGGGTCCTCGGAGTAGCCCTCCTCGTTGCGGCCCCACCGGGGGTCGCGCAGCAGGTTGACCACCGGCGCCCAGAGATTGAGCCCCCAGACCCGGGGATTCTGCGCGTGGTAGCCGCGCGCCTCGTCGCCGACGGCCGAACCGACCTGCCGGATCAGGTCGGTGTTCCAGGTGCTCGCCATGCCCACCGGCTGTGGGAAGGCGGTGCCGCGAGCCTTGACCACCGCGCCGTTGTTGTCGATGTCGGTGGACCAGGCCACCCCGTGCAGCGCCTCGGTGCCGGTCTTGAACAGGCCGATGCCCAGCCGGGGAATGGCCGGCTGGTACTGGTGCAGCCAGGAGATCTTCTCGTCCTGCGTGAGCCGGCCGAGCAGGTCGTCGACCCTGACGTTCACGGGCAGGCTGGGATCTCGGAACGGGTAGGAGGGTTCGGCGAGCGCGGTGCCGGGAACGGCCGGTAGGGCCAGCAGGGCGAGCGCGAGCGCGGTGATTCCGCGCCGAAGGCGCCAGTTCCGCATGCGGTTCTCCTCATGTCGTACGACAGACGCCCAGCGGGCGCCGAGGCCGGCGTGACCAGGCTCGACACCCGGCTGACGGGCCTGAACGACGAATCGTCGAAGCGCTTCGACGACCCGGCCGCGTCACCACGGCCATGATTGTTGTGATCCGCGCAACTATAGATGTCTCTCGATTGCCGGGCAATAGCCGCTCCGGCAGGACGAGTTCGTCGAGCCAGCCCGGGACGTCGTGGGAGGCGTACCAACCGATTCACCAGTGATAGAAGACGTTCACTGTCAGCGCGGCCACCTCGGTGACGAAGAAGACGGCCCAGCCCACCAGCTGACGGGAGCCGACGCGCAGATGCGCGATGAGCGCGCCGATGAAATACAGCACCAGCCCAGCGGCGGCGAGAGTGCCCAGCAGCGGTACGGCGAAGCCCGCCAGCAACCCCAGCGAGCCTGCCGCCAGCGCCATGCCCAACCGCGGTACCCATGACCGTGGCACGCGCTTCATGTCCGCCTGGGCCTTCGGATAGTCGTGACCGATCAGGTAGGTGACGGCGGCGAAGCCGGTGAAGATCGACGCGACGATGGTGACCGTGACGTAGGCAGCGAACATTCTTTCCTCCGTTGTGTCTGCTCGCCCCCTGGACGATCTGGCAGGGCGGAACGTGACGGCTGCTGGATGCGCAGCGATCAGCTCGACGGTCGCAGCGCGCCGAACCGTACGCCGGTGGCCTGTTCGGACAGTTCCCACAGGCGGCGGCCGTGCTCGGGGTCGGTCGCGGCGGTGGAGAGCTTCGCCGGCGCGGGGTGGCCGCGCAGTTCGCCCGGCCCGCCCGGGGCGACGAGCTGGCCCGGCTGCGCGCCGGGGTCGGTGGCGGCGAACAGCTGCGGCCAGACACCGCGATCGACCGGCTGGGCGAGGAGTGGGTTGCCGATCCGGCCCAGCAGCAGTCGCCAGATCGGCGTGGTAGCGCTGCTCTGCAGATTCGTCGCGGTGTAGCCGGGGTGGGCGAGGAAGCTGCCCAGCGAACTCGCCACGGCGCTGAGCCGCCGGTGCAGCTCGTAGCCGAAGATGGCGTTGGCCAGCTTGGATGTGTTGTAGAAGCCCATCGGAGAGTAGCTTCGCTCGCCGGTCGGGTCGTCGAAGCGCATCTTCGCCTGCCGGTGGTTGACCGAGGTGACGGTGACCACCCGTGGGTCCCGACCGGCCAGCAGGAGATCGAGCAGGAGCCCGGTGAGAGCGAAGTGCCCGAGGTGGTTCGTGGCGAACTGCATCTCGTGACCCTGCGGGCTGAGGGCGCGCGGCAGGGCCATCACCCCCGCGTTGTTGATCAGCACATCCACCCGGCGATGGTCGGCGTGCATCCCGTCGGCGAACTCCCGCACCGAGTCGAGGTCGGCGAGGTCGATCCGCCGGACTTCCAGGTCGACACCCGGCCGGGCTGCGGCGATGTCGGCCGCCACCCGGCGACCTCTCTCCTCGTCGCGCACGGCCAGCACGACGCGCGCACCGCGGACGGCGAGTGCCCGGGTCGTGACCAGGCCGAGGCCCGCCGTGGCACCGGTGACGACGAAGGTACGGCCGCTCAGGTCGGGAATCTGTTCAGTGGACCAGCCATCGACAGTCATGCGACCCACTGTGCTACCCGTGGCACTCAGTGTCAAGCAATGCGCATCATGCCAACAAAGGCACCATGCGGCAGCGAATGACGTAGCATCGGCTGATGAAATCTCGTACGGACAACAGCCTGGCCGAGCGCAAACGCCAGCTCGTCGCCGACGAGTTGCGTGACGCCGCCCTGATGCTGCTCGCGACCAAGGGTTTCGACGCCGTGACAGTCGACGACATCGTGGCGGCGGCCGGCATGTCACGGCGTACCTTCTTCCGCTACTTCGCGTCCAAGGAGGACGTGGTCGTCCGGTTCCTGGCCGACACCAGCGCGGACATCATCACCGAGCTCGCCGCCCGACCGCCCGCCGAGCCGCCGTCGGTCGCGCTGCGCCACGCACTCTGGGTGCCGCTCGCCGCCTGCAACGACCACCCGGAGCACTCCGAGCGAGCCCGGGTCGTCGTCCGTCTGATCCTGGACACCCCCGCCCTGCACGCCCGCTGGTTGGAACGCCAGATCGAGTGGCGCACCGAGCTGTCCGCCGAGTTGGCCAACCGTCGTCGCCTCGACCCGCACACCGACCCCTACCCACGGATGGCCGCCGGGATGGCACTGCTGGCACTCGACACGGTGCTTCAGCGGTGGCAGCCGGGCGACGACGAGCAGCACCTGGCCGAGCTGATGGACCAGGCGTTCGCCGTCGTGGCACCGGCCCTCGACGCGCCGGCCGCGTCACCCGCCGCCGGCTGAGCGCGAGTCAGCGCGCTTTCAGCGCCCTTTCAGGCAGCTCAATACGTTCGCGGCATGACACTCACACGTTCCACGCGCACCAGGCGCGGGACTGCCGTGCTGGCGATGATCACGGTCACCGCGGCAGGCGTGCTCTTCGGTGAGCCCGCGTCGGCCGATCCTGTCCCCGTCCCCATCCCTCAGGCAGCGCTCACCGACCGGGCCTTCGGCCAGGTCGCCGAGATCCATCTCCAGGGCGCCGCTCGGATCAAGACCGCCGTGCTGTCGGCCGAGTTCGTCCAGTGGCACCGGCTGCACCCGAACGCCACCGCCGAACAGGCACAGACCCAGCTCACCGCACGCCAGCAGCTGCTCGACGGCTCGCTGACCACGTTCGACCTCCTGCTGCCCGAACAGGACCTGCTGCTCAAGTCCGTCGACATCCTGCTCGGCGCGCCCGGCGGCGACACCCGGACCTCGCCCGAGATCACCGGCCTGGTCGGGGCCGTGATCGGCAAGACGGTCGAGCCGTGGGACACCCGCGAGGAACTCGCCTCCGGCGCGCTGCGGACCGCCCAGTGGCTGCGCGGCCGTGACGACGCTCTCACCGCGGTGTGGTCCGCGACCCGACAGGCAGGGGCAGCCAGCCCGCCGGTCGCCACCGCCTGGAACGCCGTCCTCGGTGCGCCGGTCGGGGTGGACATCACCAGCACCTACGAGGAACTCCGGCAGGATCCCGGGCTCTCGCACGTGGACCTCGACGCGATCCTGGCACTGCGGGACGACTCGGTGGCGTACGTCGCGGCCGCCAAGCAGCAGTTGGCCAACCTGCACGCGCAGCTGCTCGGCCTGAGCCTGGAGATCCGCCTCGAGATCGGCGAGAACAACAGCAAGTGCCCGCCCGAAGGGCCGCCGAGCGCCGCGTGCACAGCGGCGGCCAAGAAGGCCGCCGAGGACCGGGACAAGGCTCGGCAGCAGACGATCTCCGACGTCAAGGCCGGGTTGGGCATGGTCTCCACCATCATCGGGTTCGCCGACCCCGACGCCGGCAAGAAATCCAAGGTGATCGGGGAGGCGGTCCTCACCACCATCAGCGCGATCTCCAAGTACGCGGCGGCGATCACCGGCCGCGGCCTCGCGGGCTCGATCTTCAGCACCGCGACGTTGGCGATGACCGGCAACATCTTCGGTGCGGTGATGTCCGTCGTCGGGCTCTTCGGCAGCAGCGGACCATCGCTGGACGCGCAGATCCTTGCCCAGGTCAAAGCGTTGCGTGACGAGGTACGGGCCCTCGGCGACGAGATGCGCGCCAGCTTCGCGCGGATCGAGGCCCAGATCAACACGGTGTACGCGAACATGATGGCCCAGTTCGACAAACTGAACGCGGCGATCGCCGGCAACACCGCGCAGATCACCCTGGTGCAGCAGCAGGTCGCCCAGCTCGGCCTGCGCCTGGAGGACATCGCCGCCACCGTGCTGGCGGCGATCGGCGACGCCACCCTGCACGACGCCCGCGCCGACATCAACAAGTACATCGGTTACCGGGAGAACTTCGGTCAACCGATCCCGACGTACAACGAGTTCGTCGACCCGGAGAACGAGTTCCACCTGACCGCGACGCAGCTGGCCGGCGGCACCGCCTTCGTCGTACCGAAAGCCGACGCCGACAACCCGGCGGTCGACCCGACCACCGTCCTGAACAGCTTCGGCGAAGCCCGGTCGATCAACTACCTGGCCCGGGTCGCCAACGGGCGTGACCCGTCGATGGCCGAGCCGTCGACACCGGTCGGCAACCCGGCGGTGTGGAACCTCGGCGCGCAGGCGTACGCCATGTTGATGCTCCAGAACCCGATGTACGCCGCCCAGGTCAGCGCCGGCCGCGCCGCACAGATCGAGGCCGAGGGCACCCGCATCGCCGACCTCGCGGCCAGCTTCGGTCGACCGGCCGACGGCAACGCCAACAGCCTGATCACCGGGCTGGTCAACGAGTACGTCGCCGCCACCGGTGAGCTGTCGGCAGCGCTGGCCGCCTTCCGAACCAACGACGTCCAGGTCCGCTACGAGCCGGACGCCAACGGCGTACAGGTGAAGACTCCCAAGAACTACGACCTGTTCTGGGACACCGACAAGCCGCTCGCCCCGGCGCCGGCCAAGGCCGACGAGGCGACGGTGCCCGCGTGTGAGGGCAGCAGGCAGATCGACCGACCCAGCAACGTCAGCTATGACCTGATGTCGAACATGGTGCGGGCACTCCAGTACACGTACACACCGCGCCACGACGAGCCGCCGGCCGGGGTACGGGAGTTGCCGGAGGTCGGCTACTGCTACACGCCGAGCTGGCACCACACCCGGATCACCGACAGCGGTGGAGTGATCCGCGCCTACGGCAGGCTGCGGTTGCAGATCCACAGCCGGTTCCGGCTCAACTCGTCAGCGGCCTGGCAGAACTCGCGCACCGCCGACTACACCTGGCCGAACGAGCAGGTCTACCAGGTCTACTGCGAGTTCTTCAGCTGTAGCAGCGAGACCACTCCCGAGCAGGGTCTGACCCAGAAGTGGCCGTCCGGCCGGTACGCCTTCGCGAGCGGCGCCACGGTCACCACCAACGCGGCACTGGACACCACGCTGACGCCGACCCTGCGCGGTTTCCTTCAGGCCCGGCAGAAGTCCATGTACGACCGGGTACGGGAGCAGAGCACCCAGGTCAGCGGAGCGATACCCACCGCCCTCAAGAAGGTGAACACGACGGCGCGGTTGCTCCAGGCGTACACCCGGTTGGGTCTGCCCAACGCCCTCGACTCGGACGACGTGCTGTCCGCGAACCTGTTCGGGCAGTACCAGATCCCGGTGAACATGCCGACGGACGCCAAGATCGGCAATGCCTATGCCAGGGCGAGCGGAAACTACGCCCAGTGCGGCCCCACGCCGTGCCCACTCGACCCCAGCCGCCCACTGCGCGACCAGGTCAGCCTCAAGGTGCCCTGCGAGCCCGCTGTCGACTCGTCGAACCTGCCCGGTGACCCACTGGGCGACTGCCTGATCACCAGCGCGCGGTCCCGCGCCAACACGCTCCTGCAGCGGTACGAGGTGTGGGCCGACCAGATGACCGCCGGCCTGCACCGGGAGCGGGTGCCGTGGATGAACGACACCCTGCTGGGCCTGCGCATCACCACACGCCTGACCCACGCCAACTGAGCCAGGGGGTTGCCGGCGTCTACGGGCGCCGGCAACCCCGTCTGTCGTGACCGTCGGGCTTGCATCCGGTACCCAGGTACACCCTTACCGTCGTTGGTATGACCACTGACTCCCCGGCGTGGGTGCCCGAGTCGTGCACCTTGCCGAGCGGGCGACTGCCGCTGCGGCTGGCCGAATTCGACGACCTGTTCGCCACCTTCCTGCTGGCGCAGCAGCGGCTGTCCCCCACCGAACTGCTGTGGTGTCTCGACCCGGCCGCCGAGGCGACCGCCCGGGACCTCATCGGCCGGGAAAGCTCCTGCTGCTCGTTCTTCTCGTTCACCCTCGCCGCCGACGCCGGCACGCTGCGCCTCGACGTACGGGTGCCGGCCGCGCACGTCGACGTCCTCGACGCGCTCGCGCTGCGAGCCGCCGCCGGGATGACGGCATGAGCGGATTGCGCAGCGGCCAGGTCGCCGCCGCGGCCGGGGTGAACCCGCAGACGCTGCGCTATTACGAACGCCGCGGACTGCTCGCCGAACCAGACCGAAGCCTCGGCGGGCACCGCCTCTATCCAACCGAAACGGTCACCCTGCTGAAGGTGATCAAAGCGGCGCAGCGGCTCGGGTTCACCCTCGACGAGGTCGCCGAGCTTCTCGACGCGGGCGAGCACCGTCACGGTCACCACGCCGACGCCGGCCTGCGGGCCCGTGCCCAGGCAAAGCTCACCGAGGTCGAGGCGAAGATCGCCGATTTGCAGGTCATCGCCGACACACTGCGCGCCGCGGTGAAAGCCGGCTGCGACGACCTCGTCGAGTGCGCCGGGCAGCCGTGCTGCCCCATCCCCTTCACCACCATCGGTACGGTCCACGGATGACCGTCGTCCGCTCGATCCTGTTGTTCGTCGTCGCCGCCCTGTTCGAGATCGGCGGGGCGTGGCTGGTCTGGCAGGGCTGGCGCGAGCACCGCGGCCTGTGGTGGATCGCCGCCGGCGTCATCGCCCTCGGCGCGTACGGATTCGTCGCCACCTTCCAACCCGACCCGAACTTCGGACGCATCCTCGCCGCCTACGGCGGCGTGTTCGTCGCCGGATCCCTCGCCTGGGGCGTGATCGTCGACAAGTTCCGGCCCGACCGGTGGGACATCATCGGCGCCGGCATCTGCCTGATCGGCGTCGCCCTGATCATGTACGCGCCGCGTTCGGCAGGCGGCTCCTGATCGCCACCAAGCCGGTGACCTGAGGTTGCATGACACTTCGACCTGAGAAACGGCGCACCGGAGGCGTTCGCAGTGTTCGGACCTGTTCGGAACTGCCCGCGCGTCTGTCATTCACAGACGGATCGCACCCACCATCGATCGTGACGACCACACCGGTCGTTTCTCGACGGTAGGAGGTTGCCGATGATCCGCAAGAGTTCACGCTGGTTCGGTGCCACGCTGATGGCGTTGGTGCTCACGGCCACCGGGCTCGTGGCCACCCCGAGCACCGCTTCGGCGGGGTACCCCATCCTCGTGTATTCGGCCGACCCGTACTCCGCCGGCAACGGCTTCGCCATCTACACCAACTCCGGGATCGATGCGGCGTTCCGAGCCTGTGACGAGGGCGCAGCGGACGGTCGCCGTACCATCGGCCGGATCTGGTGGGAGCCCGTGTACGCCAAGGTCACGCTCCACGCGGCGGGCGGCAGCGGCACCTGCTCCGAGCCCTACTACGTCAGGCTGCTGGCGGGCACGAGAGTCTATGTCGAAGCATGCGAACGCAAAGGCGCGAACGGCGCCGACGAGAAGTGCCGAACGACCTGGGACATCGTGGCGTGACTGAAGTCGGCCGGCCGGCGTTCGTCAGCCGGTCGGCCAGCCGTCAGGCCGGTCGCGGCCGGAGTCATCGCCCTCGGCGCGTACGGATCCCTGATCGCCACGGAGCCGATCCTGCGCTCAGGGCCCTCGTCTCGTCGAGGCGCACGCTTGGCCCCGCGCCGCAGCGTGGCAGGGGTGGCACCACCCCACATGGGGCTAGCCTCCGGGGCCACGCCCGATCCTGCGCCGCGTCCCTGGCTGTTCCTCGACGTGGACGGCACCCTCATCCCATTCGGAACACCCACGGCGACTCAGCCGGGCATGCCGCATGGCCACACCCCGGGCTCCGGCCCTACCGGCCGACGCGCATCCCCTGCTGCATCGGGTCGACCCACGTCGCGGGCTGACCGAGCACGACTTCACGGTCATCGAGAGCTGGCTCGTACGGGCGCGGTAGGCGAGCTTCACGCCGTCGCAGTCGCCGTGCTTGGCGGGCTGTCTGGCCATTCGGGACAGACGTTGGGGAATGGTGCGCCGAAACGGCGGCACCGGTAGCCGGTTGGGCTGCTCTACGGGGGCGGAAGGTTCGGCAGCAGGTCGTCGTCGCGTCCGGTCTGGGGCAGCCCGGCAGCAACGGCGATGGCCTCGACGGCCTCGTCCAGTCCGGTGGTCTCGGGTAGGACGAGTTCGCCGGGCCAGCCCAGGACGTCATGGGCGGCGTACCAGCCGCTCATGTGCTCGGCGGTGAACTCGCTGACCTGCGGGCGGGTGAGGTGCCGGCGCAAGGTTTCGGGCAGGGACACGTCGAGATAGCAGAACAGCGAGCGACCGCGGTGGTCGTCCCGCAGAGAGGTCAGCATGCTGAGGTGGCGGCTCGTGTGCAGAATGCCCTCCAGCACCACGTGGTACCCGTGATCCAGCGCGAACCGGACGGTCTGCCCGATCAATGCCGGTGCCGCGCCGCCGGGCTTGTCGCGCTCGCGCAGCAGGATGCGGCGCAGATAGTCCTGCTCGACCAGGGCGCAGCCCCGGCCGTGCCGGCGTCGTAGCTCGCGGGCGATGCTGCTCTTGCCGGAGCCGGAGTTGCCCCGGATGCAAA
Source organism: Micromonospora sp. NPDC049089 (assembly GCF_040648775.1). Lineage (NCBI taxonomy): Bacteria > Bacillati > Actinomycetota > Actinomycetes > Micromonosporales > Micromonosporaceae > Micromonospora > Micromonospora sp. NPDC049089. The sequence continues at coordinate 9,850 of NZ_JBEZEH010000050.1, read as the reverse complement.
CGAGGATCGTGTCCGGGCTGCCGGTGGGTTCAGCGAGCACGATGCCTCCTCGGCTTCAGTCGTTGCGCACAGTGAGTTTGAGGGCGGCGACGGCCAGCTGGGTGAGGTCAGGAAGCTGGTCCTCGCCGAGGGTGACGCCGCGCAGGTTGTCCAGCGGCGTCTTGAGGCGCTGGAGCCGGCTGCCCCGCAGATCGGTGCCGTCGAGCTGGCAGGAGTCCAGTTCCAGTCCGGTGAGTTCACATGACCGCAGCGCGATGCTCCGTAGTCGGCAGGAGGACCACGCCCCGTTGGTGAAAGTGCAGTCGGTGAACGCGACCGAGCCGGCGGCGGTGACGCGTTGGAGGGTGGCGTAGTCGAAGCGGCAGCCGTCGAACAGGACGTCCTTGAGGCGTACGTCGGTGAGTCTGGTGCCGGTGAACCGGGAGCCGGTGATGGCGCAGCGTTCGATGGCTATGCCGGTCAGGGTCGCGCCAGAGAAGTCGGTGCGGACGATCTCGCAGCCGTAGACGCTTCCGGCTTCCCAGGTGCTCTCGCTCAGGTCCACGCCGGTGATCAGACTGCTGCGGATGCTGACGTCCTCAAGGTGCGAGCCGCGCCACCCTGCGCCCTCGACGAGGGCCTCGGTGAGGCCGTCGGCCAGCTCCGTCGTGGTGTCGAGGTCGTCCGGTTCGAGGTCCGGCAGCAGGACCTTCACGTCGCCGATCGAGGTGGTGCGCATGTGTCCTCAACCGCTCAAACTAGCCGGCTCGTAGAGCCACACCACATCGACCTCCGGCCACATCACCTGCCAGGTCCGGTCCGCGCTGGTTCCCTCATGCCGCCAGCGTAGGGCCAGGTGGGCAGCACGACCCCGCTGACTCCAGCACCACGCCGCGTTTGGCTGAGAGGCCAACCCTCACCCGTTACGGCTAGTGCCAGATCGATTTGATGTGAGACCGTCTATGTAACTGAAAGTGCCTGGGCGGCTGCATTTAGCGATGTGGGTGGTTCCGTTGGAACAGCTTCCGTTGTGGGGACCGAGCACCGACGAAGATCCGAGACCGAAGCCTGTCCTGGCACGACCAACGACACTCCGCCTCCTGATCACAGTGAAGGCGGCACCCAACCCCTCCGCGCGGTACGGCGAGACGGTCTGCGTCGGGGCACTGGGCATGGACCCGCCCTGGACGGGTTGGATTCGCCTCTACCCGGTCCACTATCGAGATCTCGACGACGACGGCAAGTTCCACAAGTACGACATCATCCACGTCGACGCGCTGCCAGCCAGTCAGGACCAGCGGCGCGAGAGCTGGAAGCCGATCGTGGACACCATCACCACCGAGCGGCACCTCGCCAGCCGACAGTCGCGTCGAAACCTCCTCGATCCGCTCGTCGAAGACTCCATGTGCTGGCTGAACAAACAGGCCCGCGACGACCGGAGCGCACGATCGATCGCGCTGATTCGCGTGGCCGATATCTCGTCTCTTCAGGTCAAGCGCCATCCCGGCTGGTCGGCGGAGGATCGCAAGAAGATCGCTGGCTACCTCAACCAGCTCGACCTACTGGAACCAACCAAGCGCAGCCCGCTTCAAGCACCACGCTTCATCGGCGCCTACCGGTATCGCTGCGCAGACCGTCAGTGCCGCGGTCACCAACAGACACTCTGGGATTGGGAGTTCGTCGCTCTACAACGTCGCCTGGGCCAGCTCACCGACGCCGAGGCTGCGGAACAGCTGAGAAACAAGTTCCTCACCCAACTCTGCGCCGCTGACCGCGACGTCGCCTTCTACGTAGGCAACCAAGCGGCAAGACCGCAGTCCTTCAGCATTGGCGGTGTCTACGCACCGAGGCGGCCCAGCTCGCGATACCGATTGCACGTCAACCGATGAGGTCGGTCAGCACGTCGGCATGGCACGCATCCTCGACGCGGCACCAGCACGCCAACTGCTTCCCCGTGAGTTCCCGCCGGGCCCGGTCAACAAGGGCTGGCTGCCCCAGCAGCCACTGCCGATAGAGGCGTAACGCCTCCGCCCGATCATGCTTTCGCAGGCTGAACGGGTTGGCCCAGGGAGAACGCCGTAACCCGAACCCCTGCCGACCCACATACACGGCTCCCGGCGGCACCACCGGGTGATAGAGATCCCCCTGCACGCGAACCCGGAGCTGTCCCCCCACGCCACCAGCGTAATCGCCACCGACTGGATGCTCGCAGAAGCGCGACGGACGCCTCCGCGGTCGAATGCGCCCGGTCCACCGGGCTACCGAGCACCCGCCGAGCGACCACCCACCGCCGCCCTACGCGAGGAAGGTCCTGACCCGGTGTGAACCACCGGGTCAGGACCTTGATCGTTGGTGCGCCGCCAGGGACTCGAACCCCGAACCCGCGGATTAAGAGTCCGCTGCTCTGCCAGTTGAGCTAGCGGCGCTCACTGACAACGGGACGAGACGCTAGCACGCGGGCGTCACCCGAACAGGCAGGGGTTCGCCTCACCGCAGCGTCAGCGTGACCTGCCCGGTTGCGACTCCGGAGGGGTCCACCACCACCGTGTACGCGCCGGAGGCCGGCAGCGTCGTCGGCTCGATGTCACCAGCCCCGTTGACCCTGGCCGGGCCACAGGGCCAGGCCGAGGCCGCCGTCGGCGGGCGCCGCGACGGCGTTCACGGCACCGGCTGCCAGGGCGGTCAGCAGTACGGGAAGAGTCCAGCAGTCGGTCAGGTCGGTGCCCAGGCGGGTACGCTCGTCACTGCTGCATGCTGCGCCGACGGTGCCATCGGCCGGCTCGGCCGCGAACCCGCGGTGGCTCCGAGCAACCTCGCGCCGATCCAGGGGAATATCAACCAGGTGAGCACCCACTCGATGTTGTTGTTCGTGCTCGCCGCTGTCGCGGTCATCGTCGTCGTGCGGTGGGTGGCGGCTCGCACCGGGCTGCCGGCCGCGGCACTTCTGCCGCTCATCGGCATCGTGTACGCGCTGCTCCCCGGCCCCAACATCGGCCTTGACCCCGACCTTGTGCTCATGATCGTGCTGCCGCCGTTGCTCTACAGCGCCGCACTGGACAGCTCGCTTTTGGACATCCGCCGGAACCTCCGCATCGTGGTCAGCCTGTCCGTGCTGCTGGTGCTCCTCACCGGGGTACTGGTCGGCATCGGGTTCCACCTGTTCGTCGCCGGGGCGACGCTCGCTGCCGGGATCGCGGTCGGCGCCGCCATCGCGCCACCCGACCCGGTGGCCGCCCTGGCGGTGGGCCGCCGGGTGAACCTGCCACCGAAGATGGTCACGATCATTCAGGGCGAAGGGCTGCTCAACGACGCCACAGCGCTGACGATGCTCAGCGTCGCGGTGGCCGCCGCGGTGGGTGGTGAGTTCTCGTTCCCGTCCGCCGTTGCCCAGTTCGTCCTGGCGGCGGTGGGCGGGGTCGCCGTGGGAGCGGCAGTGGCCTGGCTGGTACGTCTGGCCCGACCGTTCACCGCGGACCCACTGTTGTCGAATGCCATCTCGCTCGCGACACCGTTCGTGGCCTACCTGTTGGGCGAGGAACTGCACGTCTCCGGGGTGCTCGCCGTGGTGATCGCCGGGCTGATCGTCGGTCACAAGACACCGCAGCTCACCTCGGGGGCCGCCCGGCTGCAGACCAGCGCGGTGTGGCGGCTGGTCGACTTCCTCCTCGAAGGCTTCGTCTTCCTGCTCATCGGCCAGCAGCTTCCCGAGGTCGTGAAGGGTCTGCGTCAGTACGACACGTCGACAATCGTCATCGCTGTCGCCATATCGGTCGGCGTGGTGCTCCTGCTGCGCCCCGCGTGGCTGGTGATGACCCAGTCCCTCCCCCGGTCGTTGCACACCCGTCTGGGCGGCATTTCCGAGCAGGACGACCCCGACGAACCCGGGAGCGCGCGGCAGATCGAGCGCGCTGACCGCAACGCCCGCCGACTCACCTCCCGTGAGGTGGTGGCGCTGAGCTGGTCCGGCACCCGTGGTGTGATCAGCCTGGCCGCGATCTTCACCCTGCCGCTGACCACCAACAGCGGCGCACCCTTTCCCGACCGTGACCTCCTGCTGTTCTGCACCTTCGTGGTCGTCCTGGTGACACTCGTCGGGCAGGGCCTGACGTTCGCGCCGCTCGTGCGGATGCTGGGCCTGCGCGCCAACGAAACCGACCAGGCCCGCGTACGAAACGAGGCCCGCTCGGCGGCGGTCGAGGCCGCCCTGGCCCGCCTCGACGAGGTTGCCGCGGCGGAGCCGGACAGCTCGGTGGCCGTCAACACCACCCGTACGCAGCTGCTGGCCCGACTGGCGCGCTACCGCGGGCGGCTGGACCTTCTGGAGCAGAGCGACTCATCGGAACTGCCCACCTCCCCGGAGTACGAGAGGGCGCTTCGGGTCCGCCGGACGGCCATCGACGCGCAACGCGAGGAGCTGGTGCGCTGGCGCGACTCCGGCCGCCTGCCGGACGAGGAACTCCGCGTCCTGGAACGTGAACTCGACCACGAGGAGCTGCTGCTCCCGAGGCGGACCTCCAGCTGACCTGCCGGGTGACGGCGCCGTGGCCTCAGCCCGGTGCCGTCACCCGCCGCCTCACAGTTGGCGCAGGATCACCGGGTCATTGATCTTCTTGTCGGCGGCCAGCAGCAACGCCTTGCTGATGATTTCGCCGAGCCGGCTGTCGCCCTCGAAGGGCAGGTACATCTCCGGCTCCTTCGCCTTCACCGAGTCGGGAATGATGCACAGGTACCGGTCGTCCGGGGCGATCAGGATGTTGCCCGAGCCGCAGTGGATGCGGTACGTGTGCAGGTCACCCCGCACTTCGAGGAACCGGTCGGTGAACGTGCACCGGTTGGCAATCGCCAGCCGGGGAATCAGCTCGGCCAGCACCTCCCGGCGGGTCTGGGCCGTCGGGGTGAGGTCGCCGAAGCTGTTCTGCGACCAGTAGTCGCGGTACCGGCCGTCCGGACCGCCGTCGTACCAGTTCGGGTCGTTGCCCACCCCGGCCGCGGCAACGAACAGGTCGACGTCACGCATCACCTCGCTCAATACGACCGCCGGGACCTCCTCCAGCGGCACCGGCGTGCGTTCCCCCCGGAGGAACACGAGTTGGTCGGTCCCCATCGTGTCGAACATCAGGTCGTCGCCCTGATCCTCGATCCCGGCGATGTGCAGCACGGTGCGCATCTCCCAGTCCGGAAGGGCAAGCCAGGGGTCCTGGTAGCTGGCGCCGTCGTTGCGGTGTCGAACGTGCGACCAGCCTCGCCGGGACAGCAGCGCGATGAGTCGGTGCTGGCGCACGATGTGCGCGGCGAACCGGTTGGAGTACGTGCCGGTGGCCCGCTCGGCGTCGGTCAGCAGGTACTGCTCGCGGTGCGCCTGCTTGAAAGGCTGGGTGATCGTGTGCCGGGCCAGGAAGTCCCGCCAGGCCGGGACCGCCGCCGGATCGTCGACCGGGTGCCACAGCCGTACCGTGGCGTCGCCGGCGGGCTCGAACACCGTGCCGTCCACGGTCCGCAGGGCGTCGCCGCCCCAGCAGCAGGCGACGCCGTCGACGGTCCAGATCAGCCGGCGGGCCAGGGTCCGGGCCAGCGGGTGGTCCAGGAACCGCTCCCGCCACTGCTCGACGGTCCACGCGCGGTCGCGCCGCAGCAGCCCTTCCAGGCGGTCGCGGGTCCCGATCAGCGTCGCGCCGATGTCCGCGACTGTCGCCTTCAGCTCCTTCAACTCCTCGCCGTGGTCCTTGCGCACCTGAGCCGGCGGAGCCTTGACCACCTTGTCGTCGGAGTTGCGCCACACCACTGTGGCATCGATGCCGCGCACCTCGACCTCGTACGAGCTGTCACCCAGCTTGTCCGCCAGCGGCAGCCCGAAGCCGGGCAGCGCCATCTCCTCGACGTCCTCACGACCGATGCCGAGCGCCTCGGCGTGCCTGGTCAGGCCCTTCTCGACGATGCGGAGCGTGCTCTTGTAGGTCAACCGCGAGGCCAGCCGGGCCAGCTGCGCGAGGGCGGCGGGGTGATCGGCGTCGACGAGCGCCGCGACGGCGAGGTTCGCCAGCTTCGGGCTCGCCGGGCCGTGCCCGGGAATCTTGCGGGCGGCCCGTTCCGCGATCTGACCGAGGCTGCGCAGGGTCTCGTCCGAGGGCGGGAGCATCGCCCGCATCCAGATCAGCCCCCACAGCAGCCCCACGTTGTAGCGGTCGATCGTCCTTGGTGAGGCATCCGCCAGGTGGCCTGGGCAACACGTCGTCATGCGCAGCGGCAGGGTGCGCGCCTGACCCACCAGCGGGAGCCAGTCGTCGAGACGCGCGGTGAACTCGTCGCCGCCGACCGCGTCGAGCAGGGACCGGGCGGTCTTGCGCCAGGCGGTCGTCGGCTTGGCCTTGTCCGCGCCGAGCGGGCAGTGGACCAACAGCGCGTGCCAGGCGGCCCGACACTCCTCCGGCATCGCCTCGATGTCGGCGACGGCGAGGTCGGCCCACCGCTCGCCGACGTTGGGGATCGGCCACATCCGATCGCCTTCGTCGCTCAGGTAGTACGAGCCGCGCTCGATCCGCGTCCGACGCCAGGTCGCCAGTGCCGCCGGGTGGGTACGTCCGGCCCGCGCCTGGGCCTGGATGGACTCCCAGGTGAGGTCGTTGAGCCCCCAGCTCCACCTGTTGAATCCCAGCCACGCCTGACCGCTCAGCCGGTCGAGCCATCCGGCACTGTCCAGCCCGCCGCCCGAGAGCACAATCTTGATCAGCTTGAGCCGCCCGTCGCTGTCCTCCCCGGGCACCGTCAACCCGTCGAACACCGCCTGCCGCACCCGCACCGGCCGCGCGGCCAGGAACTTCTCCGCCCGGGCCCACGTTTCCCGACGGGCACCGTCCCACGGTTCGCCGATGTAGGGCCGTTGCGGCCGGTACTTGATCAGCGTCAGCGCCGCGGCGACCCACCGATCCGGATCCGCGTCGGCATCATCAAGGTCTGCCAGGGCCGCGCCGAGCACCTGGACATGTTCGGTGGTCTCCGGGAGCAGCACCCGCTGGGCGGGTACGAGATCGTACGGGCCGTCCGGGTCGTTGAGCGCGGCGAGCAGCACCGGGCCCCTGACGGCCGGCGCCAACGCACAAAGCGCCGCCACCTGCCTGGCGTACTCCCGACGGTCGTACCGCGAGTCAAACCCGACGGCTTGCTCGCACCACCCGGTGCCGGTGGCGATCAGCTCGCGTAGCGCCAGCTCCGGATCGGAGTCGCTCATCAGCCACCCACCAGCGGGACGAGCTTGAGGAACGTGATCCGGGACCCGGCGTGCAGGCGGACCTTGTCGTCCAGGGCCGTCACCTGCCGGTCGTCGACCAGCACCACGAAGCCGTTGCGGCCGAACGCCTCGAGCGTCGCCCGGGTCCGCTCCTCCGGATCGACGTGCCCGCCGGACTCCGCCACCTCCAGAAAGACCCGCCGCCGAATCAACTCGCCGAGGCGTACCTCTTCCTCGAAGACGTCCATCGTCCACTCAGGACCACTCGGCGCTCCGGTCACTTCATCGGTGATGGTGATCATCGGCATGGCGCAGAGGCTAACTGAACACTCCGACAGCGTTTCGCTCTCGTTCCACCGCCGGCCAGCCGGCGAACGGGGCGCGGTTGATCCGTCGCAGGCCGGGTAGCTGAACAGCATGCGACTACCAACCCTGGCTAGGACCGCGGCAGCGGTCACCGTGACAGCCGCCGCCGGGGCGACGGTCACCGACGCTTCCTCACGCTGGTACCAACGGCTACGCAAGCCGACCTGGCAACCCCCGCCCGTGGCGTTCCCGCTGGTATGGACGCCGCTGTACGCCCTGATCGCGGTGGCCGGCGCTCGCGTGCTGGACCGCACCAGCGAAACCGACCGCGCCCCGTTCACCCGTGCCTACGGGCTCAACCTGGCCCTCAACTTCGGTTGGAGCGCGCTGTTCTTCAAGGCCCACAGACCCACCATCGCGCTGGCCGAAATCGCCGCGCTCAACGTCTCCAACCTCGTGCTGCTCCGCCGAGCCTCACAGGCCGACGGCGTCGCGGCCGTCGCACTGGCCCCGTACGTCGCGTGGACGCTCTTCGCCACCGCCCTCAACGGGACCGTCGTCCGCCTCAACAGCAACAGGTGAGCCTGCTGGTGACGTCGTCACCGGCGGTGGACGATGACAATGTCAGGTTTGTGTGACCTGGACGGGTGCCAACCGATCTCCACGGTGTACGAAGATGTCCCGTGAAGGCGAGGTTGTGAGCGTGACCGAGCACGCGTACCCGAACAGGACCGACATGTCGGCGGCGGTGGACGCGGCACGCCGCGGCGACCAGGCGGCGATGGACGCGTTGGTCTCGCATTACCTGCCACTGGTGTACAACATCGTGGGCCGGGCACTGAATCGGTCGGCGGATGTCGACGACGTGGTGCAGAACACGATGTTGAGCGTCGTGCGCGGACTGGCGGGCGTACGCGATCCGCGGCTTTTCCGGTCGTGGCTGGTGGCCGTCACCATGAACGAGATCCGCGCCTACCGGCAGTACCAGCACACCACGCCGGCGCCGCCGGAGGACATCGACAATCTGGTCGTCCCGGGCTCCGACTTCGAGGACCTGACGCTGACCAAGCTTCGCCTGTCCAATGAGCGCCGGGAGGTGGTCCTGGCCACTCGCTGGCTGGACGATGACCACCGCCACCTGCTGTCCCTGTGGTGGTTGGCCGAGGCCGGTCACCTTTCCCGCGCCGACCTGGTCGATGCCCTACAGCTGGACCCGCACCACGTGACCGTCCGGGTGGCCCGGATGAAGGCACAGTTGGACACCGCTCGGCTGGTGGTAAGAGCACTCTCCGCCCGGCCCGGCTGCGCAGGCCTGATCGACACGGCGTCCGATTGGGACGGCCAGCCCGCGCAGGTGTGGCGCAAGCGACTGGCGCGGCACATTCGCACCTGCGCGCAGTGCCCGAACGCCACGTCGGATCTGGTTCCGGCCGAACGGCTGCTGGCCGGCCTGGCGCTCACACCGCTCCCGGCCGGCCTCGCGTCGGACGTCACGCACAATGCGTACACCGTCTCCGGCACGTCGCAGGGAGTCGCGCCGGCCGGCGCTCCCGTGAAGAGCGCCGGGGCGTTGCGCGACGTCGCGCCGACCGGCGGGGTGTCGCATCAGGCCGGCGTCACGGCACTGTCTCTGCCCAAGACCCTGGTCGGCGCCTTCGCGGCCGTCGCCCTGATCGGAGGCGGCGGGACCCTCATCGCCAGTTACGCGGACAGGCCCACACAACGGCCGGCGAGCGCGACCGGCGCCCAGCCCTCAACCACGATCATCGAACCCGGCTACGAAACCACCGAACCCGCGTTCGCGTCGCCCTCCCCGACGGCGCTCAAGGCATCGCCGTCCACCGCGCGAGCGACCTCCGCGCCCACCAGGTCAGCGAAGCCGACCAGGTCGCCGGCGCCGACCACGTCACCGACCAGGTCGGCACCCAAGGCTGCCAATGCGGCATCCGGTGTCTCCGCCGCCGAACAACGTCTGCTGGTGCTGCTCAACGAGCGACGCCGCGCGCTCGGGCTGCCGGAGGTCGCGCTGCGCGCCACGGAACAACGCGCCGGGGAAGCCTGCGTGAAGCAGAACCTTGATGCGGGCACGTTCGAGCACTGCGGCCATGAGGTCCTCTTCGCGTCCTCGGGCACCGCCACACCCGAGCAGATGATCGAGGCCTGGTTCAACAGTCCCGGTCACAAGACGGCACTGACCTACTCCAGCTCGCGCTTCGCCGGCCCTGCCATCGCCTCCAACGGCACCCGCCAGATCGCGGCCATCAATATCGACTACTGAGGCTTGTGCACGTGGGAGTGGATGCAGCGCCGATGGCGCGAGCGGCCCGGCGCCGACGGGCG